>DVGN01000035.1 GCA_018712725.1 Candidatus Scatosoma pullicola | reverse complement strand
GGTGTGACCGTGGAAGGTACGGGTGGGCGCAAACTCGCCGAGCTTGCAGCCGATCATGTCCTCCGTGATGTACACGGGCACGTGCTTGCGGCCGTCGTAAACGGCAATCGTGTGACCGACCATATCGGGGAATATCGTCGACGCCCTCGACCAGGTTTTGATGACCTTTTTCTCGTTCGCGGCGTTCATCGCCTGAATCCTGCTCAAAAGCTTGGCTTCGACATAAGGTCCTTTCTTAACGCTTCTTGACATTTCCGAATCCCTCCGATTAGTTGATTCTCTTGAGAATGAACTTGTTGGTCACATTCTTCTTCTTTCTCGTCTTATAGCCGAGAGCGGGCTTGCCCCAAGGCGTCTGCGGGCCGGCATGTCCGACGGGCGCTTTGCCTTCGCCGCCGCCGTGCGGGTGATCGACCGGGTTCATGACCGAGCCTCTCACCTCCGGACGCTGACCGAGGTGTCTCGCCTTGCCGGCTTTGCCGAGAGAGACGATTTCGTGGTCGACGTTACCGATCTGGCCGATCGTCGCGCGGCACTTGGCAAGCACCAGGCGCATTTCGCCGCTCGGCATACGCAGCGTGACGTATTTGCCTTCCGCCGCCATAATCTGCGCGGAAATGCCCGCGCTGCGCGCGATCTGTCCGCCCTTGCCGGGAGTCAGCTCGATGTTGTGCACCATCGTACCGACGGGGATGTTTTCCAGGGGAAGGGTGTTGCCCGCCTTGATGTCCGCCTTGGGCCCGTTCATCAGCTTGTCGCCGACCGTCACGCCCAAGGGGGCGAGAATATACGATTTCACGCCGTCCGCATACACGATGAGCGCGATGTTGGCGCTGCGGTTGGGGTCGTACTGGATGCTCCTGACCGTCGCGGGGATGTCGTCCTTCGTCCGCTTGAAGTCGATGATGCGGTATTTGGTGCGGTTGCCGCCGCCGATGTGGCGGGTCGTGATCTTGCCCTGGTTGTTGCGGCCGCCCGAATGGCGCTGGTCGTGCAGCAGGGATTTCTCGGGCTTGTCGCCCGTCAGCTCGTCGTACGCCGAAACGGAAGCGAAGCGCCTGCCGGCGGATGTCGGTTTATATTTCTTGATAGCCATTTTCTCGTTATCCTCCTCAGATTACGCCAGCGACTCGAAGAATTCGATGGGCTTGCTGTCCTCTTTCAGCGTGACGATCGCCTTTTTGCGATCGGGCGTATAGCCTTCATAGCGGCCCATTCTCTTGCGCCTGCCCTTGCAGGTCACCGTATTCACGCTCGCGACCTTGACGGAGAAGAGCTTCTCCACCGCGTCTTTGATCTGCGTCTTGTTGGCGTCCTTCTTCACGATGAACGTGTATCTCTTGGACGCGATCCCGTCGTACGCCTTTTCGGTAAGCACGGGCTTTATGATGATGTCTTCGGCAAACATTATGCGTAAACCTCCTCGGTATTCTCTCCCGCGAGCCGGGCGATCATCGTCGCCTCAAACTGCTCCACGGCTGCCTTGGTCATGACGATCTTGTTGTTCGCCACCACCTCGTAGGTGCTCAGCTGCGCCAGGGGCAGCGTCTGCAGATCGGGGATGTTCGCCGCGGCGCGCACGACGCTCACGTCGTCGCTGTCCATCACGACGAGCGCCGTCTTGTTCAGCCCCAGTGCCTTCTGGAAGGCGACCATCTCCTTGGTCTTGGGCGCGGAAACTTTCAGCTCGTCCACGACGATGAATTCGCCGTCCGCCACCTTCTTGGAAATCGCGGAAAGGAGCGCCGCACGCTTCGCCTTGACGTTCATCTTCTTGGAGAAATCGCGGGGCTTGGGTGCGAACACGACGCCGCCCTTCGTCCACTGCGGCGCGCGGATGGAACCCTGACGGGCACGGCCCGTGCCCTTCTGGCGCCAGGGCTTGATGCCGCCGCCGCGCACTTCCGTCCTGGTCAGCGCGCACTTGGTGCCCTGCCGCTCGTTGGCGAGCCGGGTGACGACCGCCTGGTGAATGAGAGACTCCCTGTATTCGACGCCGAACACGCTGTCGTTGAGATCCATCGTGCCGACTTCGGCGCCTTTCATATTATATACTTTGATACCGGTCATGTCCTTACACTCTCCTTATTTGCTCTTCTTCACGCTGTCCGACACGGTGACGATGCTGCCTTTGGGACCGGGAATCGCGCCCTTGATGAGCAGCACGTTTCTGCCGAGGTCTACCTTCACCACTTCGAGATTCTGGATCGTGACGTTCTCCACGCCGTACTGACCGGCGAGGTGCTTCTGCTTGAACACCCGCGAAGGCGAGCTGTTCGCGCCCATGGAACCGGGCTCCCTGTGTACGGGGCCGACGCCGTGCGTCTCTTTCAGCCTGTGCTGGTTCCATCTCTTGATGACGCCCGTAAATCCGTGGCCCTTGGTGACGCCCGAAACGTCCACTCTTTCGCCCGCCTGGAAGACGTCCGCCTTGATCTCCGCGCCCACCGCATAGGTCTCGGCGTTCGCCACGCGGATCTCTTTGAGAACCTTGTGCGGCTTCACGCCCGCCTTTTTGAACTGCCCGAGTTCGGGCTTGGTAAGCGCCTTTTCACTCGTCTCGATGAATCCGAGTTTGAGCGCGGCATAGCCGTCGTTCTCCACCGTCTTGACCTGCACCACGGGGCAGGGACCCGCTTCGACTACCGTTACCGGGATCATCCTCCCGTCTTCCGCGAAGAGCTGGGTCATGCCGACTTTGCGTCCGATGATTGCTTTATTCATTGATAAAGTTCACTCCTTTGAATATATTTCGAGAATACCTTGTCTGGAAAGTATTGCTTGCTGGCAAATTCTTTCGGGATCAGAGCTTAATCTTGATGTCCACGCCCGCGGGCAGATGGATGGAATCGAGCAGCTTCGCGTTGGGGGAATAGATGTCGATGATCCTCTTGTACGTCCGCATTTCGAACTGTTCGCGGGAATCCTTGTCTTTGTGCGGGGAGCGGAGGATGGTGACGATCTCCCTTTCGGTGGGAAGGGGAATGGGTCCCGAGATCTTCGCCCCGCTCTTCTTCATCGTCTCCACGATGCGCATAGCCGCTTCGTCCACGAGTTCGTGCTCGTACGCCGCCAACTTGATCCTGATTTTCTGCACTGCCATTGTTCGTTCTCCTTTTACCGTTTCTACTAACATTTGATCTCGCCGTATCAACACACCCGTGTGTATCGGGGCAAAGCGCAAAATAAAAAACACTCTTTTCGGGCGAGCGTTCTTACGCAAAGCCTCGGTTAGTCGCAGGGGTCCTGCCCCCACTTTTGTCAACGGAAATTATCTGCCGGACCGGCTTTCTGTCCGGAATTTTCAGTAACTTCCCGTCTCAACCCATACATCGCGGTTTTATACAGCCTAAATATAATACCAATCCTTTCCCCAAATGTCAAGCGTTTGCAACAACTTTTTTCAAAAATTTTCAACTTTTTTTGCCGAACGGGCATATTTGCCCTCTTTCCCGCATAAAAGCGGGCGTTTTTCCGTTCTGCCCCGCCGCCCCCGCTTTTCCGCCGCGAACGCCGCCCGTTTTGCCTCATGGGTCCGCGCCCTCTTTCCTTATTTGTTCTTGTATCGCTATTATATCGCCTCAATTATATATTGTCGCACGCCCCTTTCATGCCCCCTTGTGCAAGGGGGGGAGTGGAAGGTGATTGTCCGTTCGGTTTCCGATTTTGTTTAAATAAGTTGTCGTCAAATCCCTGCCCCTATTATTCTTCCATTTTCTTATCCCCTCCGTCTCGCTTCGCTCGACACCTCCCCTTACCATAAGGGGAGGTATAGAT
>DVGN01000034.1 GCA_018712725.1 Candidatus Scatosoma pullicola | reverse complement strand
CTGCTCCGCTAAATCGCGGTTTTCCCTCCCTCTTTGCCCCATTCGGGGCAAAGTTCCCTTCCTTTCCGGCTCATGCTCCGCATTTCGTATGGGCAAAAAGAGCATAACAAGTGACGCCCTTTTTGCGGATTTACTCTTATCCCCTCCGTCACTTCGTGACACCTCCCCTTACCATAAAGGGAGGCATAATCAGTGAGCGCAAAGCCTCCCCCTTTTTAACAAAGGAGAGGATGGGTAGGATGACAAAAACACAAGCCCGACAAAGTATTGTGAAGTATATACGCGTTTCGTTTTTGCAAAACGAAACGGCTTACACGAGAAGCGATAACAATTCCGCCAGCTCCCGCACGGTATAATCGGGCAAAATCGCCCCCGGCGACCTGCCCGACGGGTTCACCCAGCAGCTGTCGATGCCCGCCCCTTTTGCGCCGGCGATGTCCGATTCGAGAGAATCGCCGATCATCAGGCACTTATCCTTCGTCGTGTGCAGATCGGACAAAATCCGGGCAAAGAAGGCAGACAGGGGTTTGATGACGCCGATGTCTTCGGAGATATACACCCGATAGAAATACTTTTCCATCCCTTTCAGCCGACCCGTCTGAATGGCGTGCAGGCCGTTGGTCGCCACGCAGATGCGGTACTTCCCGCCCGTTGCTTCGCTGAGGACGGACAGCACCTTCTCCGCCCCCTTTTCGGGCGCGCCGCCCTCCTCCAAAAGGCGCAGAAAAATCTCCGCCGCCCGTTCGGGGGACATCTCCGTCGGAAATTCCCGAAAAATCCGGGAAAAGAGCAGGGGCAGATGGCTGCGGTACAGCTCGTGATAGGTGCGCTGGATCACCGCGTCGTCCACGTCGGAAAGCCCGACGTCGTCCCAGGTGCGCACGGACAGCTCCCGGCAGCGCGCGAGCATGTCTTCGTCCGCCCGCCTGCCGCAGAGGGCAAAGATCTTGCGGAACGCCTCCCGCTCGTCCGCTTCGAAGTCGATGAGGGTATGATCCGCATCGAAAATGAGATAGTCGTATTTTTTCATGAAATTCCCTTCTTTCCCGCCGCGGGCGTTACCAATCCTTCTTTCTGATGCCGCCGCCGTCCACTTTGACGTCGTCGTAATATTCGAAATACTTCTTTCTGAACTCCTCTTTCGTAAGCGGGCGGCCTTGCTCCCGCATTTCCGAAAGCAGTTCTTCCAATTCGTCGGGCGTGAAATCGGCAATTTCCACTTCCCCTTCGTATTGCTCCATAAATTTCAGCAAATCGAGTTTGGACATCTTATTTTTTCCTCCGTCCTTTTCTGAAAATCGCTTTCCTCCCCGGTCTATTCTTCGCCGAAATACACCGCCGCAGGCGGCAGAAATCCGTACCCGTACACTTCGGGCAGCAGTTTCTCGCCGAGCGCCTTGTGCGCCGCTTTCAGGGCGTTCAACGCTTCCCTGCCCCGCTCGTCCGAAGAAACGGAGGCTTTCAGGCGGGCAAATCCGACGTCCCACATGTCGGCGTATCCCCTCCCGAAACAGTATGCGTAAAAAACCCGCCCCGCCCGCAGCACCCGCTTGGCTTCCTCCGAAAGTTCCCGCTCTTTCAGCCACGAAAACAGGAAGGATTCCCCCTCTTCGGGATCGGCGATCTCCCTTCCGCTCCAGCCGTTCGCCTCCAGCTGCGAATAGGGGAACAGCTGATTGCGCACGCGGAAGATCTCCCCGCGGTAGGCGACGTCCTTCATCGAACAGGTGTTGTTGGAGGGGGCGAAGGCGCTCCACACGGCGCAGTCGGCAAAAAACGTCCCGTCCGGCTCCCGCGAAGGGGCGTAAAACTGATCGCGGTTGTTCGTCCAGTCGGGGGGCGGCAGCCGCCGCACGGCATGGACCGCCATCGACCTTTCAAAATTTTCCGCCGTCACCGAATAGGCGCCCGCCGACGCCTGCGGGCCGGAAAAGAGCGCCGTCTGGTTGCGGTGCTGCATGTCGTTGCCGCAGCACATCAGCGAGCAGAGGAAGCCCTCCGCCACCCGATCCCGCACGTCCGCGTGCCCTTCGCACACCCGTTCCGCGCCCGTAAAGGGCGGGAAGAGGTATTTCGCGGGCGGTCGCTTCACCCATTCCGAAAGGGGTCTGCCCGAACGTTTTATTTCCTTATACCCCACCTTTTCGGCGTCCCTGTCGAACACGTCCAGCGAGACGGGATCCCCCGAAGGCGCCGTCTTTTCCAGATTCCAGACGACGAACCCGACGGGGAATTTCCCCGTTCCCCCTTCGAAATTCTCGGAGGAAAAGAGAAATCCGCGTTCGGGCGCATAGCGGAAAAATCCATCCCGCAGCCGCCTGTCGTTAGGCGCGTTGAGATATTTGAGGGTGGAAAACAGCCCCAAATATCCCTTTCTTCCCCTGAATTCCTCCGAAATGCGGAACAAAAACTGCGAAAACAGCTCCCGGCTCGTCTCGCCGTACCCCCGTTCCGCCATCAGCCGGCGCACCGCCGTGTCCGCCACGCCGCTCTTGGACGCCTTGCCCGCCTCCAAAGAGGAGGAATTGCCCGTCGCAAACGGCGGATTGAGAAAGATGAGCCAGCGGATGCGCGGATCGGCAAGATCGCGGCGCAGCGATTCGGGCATCTTGACCCGCTCATCCGCCTCTTCTTCCCAAAATTGCGGTGAACGCAGCCCTGCCCCCTTCGTTTCAGCATTTTCATCGCCGTTTTCGCCGGATCCGTCCGACTTTCCGGAGCCTTCGAGTTCACCGAGCAGAGAGAGCTGGACGCGGCCGTCCTCCTCCCGAAAGAGTTTCCTTTCGAGAAAATCGGCGTCGTCGTTCAGATAATCGTACTGAAAGACGGTCGCCGAAGGGAAGATGCGGCGGCAATAGGCGGCGTCCTCCCCGTCCAGCGTGGAGATATAGGTATAGGGCAGCGCCGCCGCAGGCAGAGTGAATTCGAGATTCCCGCTCCCCGCCGCCATGTCCCAGATGCGATAGGCGCCGCTTTTCAGCTTCTTTTTCCCGATCGTCTTTTCGAGATATTCGTACGCCTTGGCGGCAAAGGGTATGGGGGTATAGAATTCCCCTTCGAACCGCCGCGCGAGGTCTTCGCTCAGCCTGTCCATCTTGCGGCGGATGGCAAACACCGCCCGCTCGTCCTTCACCTTCGCGTAAATGCTCCAAAAATAATTGTACTCATATAAGGGAAGGGAACGGGTCACGCGGGAGCCGCTCAAAAGGAACTCCACCCTGCCGCCCCGCACCGCCGATCTGCCCCCTTCGATGTCGGCGAGAAAGTATTCGGGCAGCCTGCCCTTGTCCGCCTTCCCGCCCAGCGCCTCCCCGAACAGGGACGCCCAATATTCGTACACTTTCAGGAAGTTGTTTTCGTCGATCGCCTTTTTCTCCCGCCCGAACACGGACAGCTGCACCGCCCGCGCGCTGCCGAGCGCCGCGAAAAAACTCTCTTCCTCCCCTTCGAGAGAATAGACGCGCACCTGCCCGAACGCCCGGCTCTGTTCGAGATCGGAGACGAGCTGCGGACAAGGGGAAAGCGGCGTGCGGTCCCAATCGTATTTTTCTTCTTTGTGCCGCGCGTAAAAGGCGGAAAAGGGACGGGTGGGCGCGAGCAATGCCTCCTCCCGGCACACCGCGCACACAAACGGGGGCACCGGACAGGTCGCTTCGCCGTATTTGAGTTCCCGAAGCGCATACAGCGCCTGCGCCAGCACGCGCGCCGCGGCATGCGGGGCGGAAAATTTTTTCTCCTTCCGGAATACGTACAACACCTGCCGGGTGCCGTCCGTCTTTTCCCGCGCGGGAAAGGACAGCCCGAACGCCGCCAGGCAGACTTCGCGCACCTCTTCTCTCGTCCCGCAGTTTTTCAGTCTTTCGTATAACATATTTGCCCGTTTGCCCTCCGTTTCCGATTGTCTTTTCGATCGTCTGCCCCTGTCCGATTGCGCCCGATTTATGCCCGGTTTACGCCCGGTTTTCGTTCCGCTCCGACGGCGCCGACAACGCTTCCCGCCCCTCTCATCTCAACCCTGCCCCGCGCATTTTTTGAAAAGTCAGATCTCGACGCGCAGGTGCACCCCCGCCTTGGGCACGGTCAGAAAGGCAAACCCGATCTGGCGGAGCGCCTTTACGACCTTCTCCCGCTTTTCCGCCACCCGCCAGGTGAGATGGGCGTCCGAAGCGAAGGACACTTCCCTGCCCCCCAGCGCATAGTAGCGGCGCAGGATGTCCTGATCGGGCAGAAAATCGCCGGGCGCGCCGTAGGAAGAGGAATTGACTTCGAGAATTTTATGCCGGGCGATGACGCCGCACAGGATCCCGTCGATCTCCCCGCGGAAGGACGCCCAATCCGCCCGCTTGTCCGCATAGGGCGCATAGCGGGTGCAATAGGTCATATGCCCCACGATGTCGTAGGGATAGGGCGCATCCAGGCTCCGCCGCACGAGCGCGAAATATTCCCCGTACGCCTCTTTTTTGGGGCGCAGACTGCCGTCCTCCCGCAGATAGGGCCTCTTTTGCTCGTCCGAAAAATCGTATCTGCCGTCCGAATGCACGCTGTTGACGACGAAATCGGGACGGTATTTTTCCGCCAGCGCCGCATACAGCCCCCACGCTTTCGGATTGTCCGCATAGCCGAACTCTCCGCCGACGAGAACCTCCATCCTGCCCGCGTATTCCGCCTGCAGCGCGCGCGCCGCGGGGAAATAGGCGTCCGGATCGGTGTACGTCGCCGCTTCGCCGCCGTAAAAGGGAATGCCGTTCACGAGATAGTCGTAGTCGAAATGCTCGGAAATGCCGTAAATGCCCAGCCCCTTGCCGTAAGCCGTCGCCAGCATGTCGGAAAGCGGGCTTTTCCCGTCCGCCGAAAAGGTCGAATGGGTATGTACATCGGTAAGAATCTTCTTCATGCCCCCATTATACCACAATCCGCAGAAAACGGCAAATAAATAGAGCTTTTTCTATCCTTTTTCTCCGTCCTTTCCCCGAATCCTCTTCCCACCATTTTCCGATCCTTTCCTTATCGCGCTTCGGGCGTTCCCGATATCTTCCCGATTTCTTCCCGAAAAATGCCGCCGAGACGATAACCGCCGCCCTTCCGCGGTGATGATTTTTATAAAAAAATTTATGCTTTTATTCAACATTTTTCAATAGTCAAATACCTGCCCCATCGAAAATATCAAATATAAAAAATAATCTCGGACATGCCCCACCGAAAAATTTATCCTCTTGCGGATAATTCCGGAAAAAACCGCCGCAAAAGCCGTTTATTTTCCGATTTCTGCCTATGTTTCAAAAATTTATACATTGACTTATGAATAATTTTACGTTATAATAAACCTGCAAAAACGAGGTTATCGGAGGTACATAACATGAAAAAACATCTTATGGCAGCGACCATGCTTGCCCTTTCCTTCTCCTTTCTCTTCGCCGCGGGCTGCGCGGGCGGATCGGGAAACTCGGACGACAGCCAGGGAACGTCTTCGGAAGAGACCCTGCCCCAGCCCCCGGGCGACGGCGAAGGAGGCGGAAGCGAAGAGAACGGCGGGAACGACGGCGGAGAAGCGCCGCCCGAAACGCCGGGCGGAGGAACGGGAGACAATAGCGGCGGAGGCAACGGCGGCGAAAACGTCTCCCCCGAGCCGGAGCCCGAACCGGAACCGGAGCCCGAGGATCCCCAGGAAAAGCAGGCGCAGTACATAACGGTGACGGGACAGAGCGTAAACATCCGGTCGGGACCGGGAACGGGATACCCTTCCGTGGGGCTCGCCGAAAAGGGCACGGCATACGCCGTGGGCGGAAAGGAAGGAAACTGGTATCAGACCTGGTACAAAAATCAGAAAGTGTACATACACGGGGATTACGCCGTCACCTTCTCCCTGCCCAAGAGCGACAACGAAAAGGTCGAAGAGGTGATTTCGGAGGGATATAAACAGATCGGCGTCCCCTACGTCTACGGCGCGGTGCGCCTGCACGACGGGTACGGCAACAGGCTGAAAGGATTCACGAAGGCGAAATTCGACTGCTCCTCCCTGGTGCAGTACGTATTCCACGAAGGGGCGGACGTCCTGTTGCAGACGACCACCCGCACGCAGGTGAAGCAGGGCAAATTCGTGCCCCGCAGCGAGTTGTCCCGCGGGGACTGCATCTACTTCACCAATTCGATACGGCAGAACAACACGGGCGTGGAGCGGATCGGACACGTGGCGATCTATCTCGGCGGCAACTACATCCTGCACACCGCCACCGACTATGCCCGCATCGAGCAGATCAGTTCCACCCGCTGGTCGTACTACATCGAAACCCGCAGATTCGTATAACCCGAAGCGAATCGGACAAAACAATCCCTCAGTCAGCTGCGCCGACAGCTCCCTTTGCACAAGGGAGCCATAATAAAAAATGCCTCCCTTTTTGACAAAGGGGAGGTGTCACGAAGTGACGGAGGGGATAAGAAAGTCCGTTCCCGCAAAGCCGACCGCCCGCAGGCATACGCCTGCGGGCGGCACATTTTTCCCCTTTTTCCCTTTCCGAAAATCGGGGGC
>DVGN01000033.1 GCA_018712725.1 Candidatus Scatosoma pullicola | reverse complement strand
CCGAAAGCCGCGGCGGGACGGGCGGCGGAAAGGCAGGACGGCCGCGCGCCGACGGGAACGAAACGCGCCGTGCAGACGCCTCCTTCATCCGCCAAAGCGGCGCCCGGACAAACTCCGGAGCCCGCAAAGCCCGCCATCCGCGCGGCGGCGGTGCCGGGGGACGCCAGGGCGACGTTCGGAAGCTTTCTGCGGGCATTGCGGAAGACGGCGAAAAACGGCGTTCTGTTTACCCTGTGCATGGATCTGGACTGTGCCTACGAAGGGGATAAATTCGTCCTGTACACCGAGAGCGAGACGATTTACGAATCCCTTTCCCGCGCCGATCACAAAGCGCTTGTGGACAGCGCCTTGCAGGCGATCGGGCTGACCGGTTTCGAACTGCGGCTGCGTGGCAGGCAGAAGGACGACTTCAACAAAAGTCTCGGCGAACTCAAAGAAAAATTTCCCGGCGTCAGAATAGACGTCGATTAAAACGGACGGCGGCGAAAGCCGACCGGAGCGGTTAAAATTGTCCCCGCACCCGCCGGGCGGCGGGGACGAAACGAGAAAACGAAAAGCAAAAAACGGAGGCAGGAAACATGGCAGGATTCAAAGGCGGCAACGGCAATATGCAGAATCTGATGCGCCAGGCGCAGAAGATGCAGGAGGAGATGGAAAAGACGGCGGAACTTTTGGACGATTGGGAGATCGTCGGCACCGCCGCGGGCGAAGCGGTGGTCGTGTACATGAACGCCAAAAAGATCATAAACGGCATCGAGCTGGACGAGAGCGTCGTCGACCCCACGGACGTGGAGATGCTGGAAGACCTCATCATGGCGGCGATCAACGACGGCTATTCCAAGGCGGATAAGGTGTACGAAGAGAAGATGGGCAAATTCGGCAACATGGGCTCGCTCGGGGGCATGATTTAAGGCATGGATATCTTTATTGAACCGATCGGGCGGCTGATAAACGAATTTTCCCGGCTGCCCGGCGTGGGCAAAAAGACGGCGCTTCGGTACGCCTACCGCGTCGTGGACATGAGCGAAGCGGACGCGCGCGCCTTTGCGGACGCGATCTTAAACGTCAAGCGCAAGGTGAAATACTGCAAGACCTGCGGCGGCTTTTCCGAAGAGGACGAATGCGCGATCTGCAAGACGCGGGACAGGAGCGTCATCTGCGTCGTCAAAGACCCCCGCGACGTCGCGGCGATCGAAAAGCTGCACGAATTCAAGGGGGTGTATCACGTCCTTCACGGGGTCATCGACCCGATGGAAGGGGTGGGGCCCAACGACATCCGCATCAAGGAACTGCTCGCCCGCATCGGCGAAGGCGGGGTGAAAGAGGTCATCGTGGCGACCAATCCCGACGTTTCGGGGGACGCCACCGCCCTCTATCTCGCCCGTCTCATCAAACCCCTGGGTGTCCCCGTCACCCGTCTGGCGCACGGCATCCCCGTCGGCTCGGAGATCGAATACACCGACGACGTGACGCTGACGCGCGCTTTTGTCGAGCGCAATCCGCTCTGAAATCCGGACATCTTTTCCGGAATTTGTTTCGGGCGTCGGTCGGTGCGTTCGTCAAATCCCTGCCCCGTTCTTTCGGGACAACTGTCACTTAAAAAACGCTTATGAATATTTCCGTACTCGGCTGCGGCAGGTGGGGTTCTTTCATCGCGTGGTATCTTTGCAATCGCGGATACGACGTGTGTTTATGGGGCCCGCCGGGCGGCAAGTCGTATGAAATTCTCAAAAACACGGGCGCCAACGAATATGTCGCCCTGGACAGCCGCATCCGCCTGACCTGCGACCTGAACGAAGCCGTGCGCGGCGCGGATGTCATCGTCGTCTCCATCTCTTCGCAGGGGCTGCGCGGATTTATGCGCGAAGTGCTCGCCTGCGACGTCGGAAGCGCGGACTTCGTCCTCTGCATGAAGGGGATCGAAGCGGACACCGGCTGCCGGCTGTCCGAAATTCTCTTCCAGAGCGGCGTTTCGCCCGACCGCATCGCCGTGTGGGTGGGGCCCGGGCACATTCAGGCGTTTACGCAGGGGATTCCCAACTGCATGGTCATCGATTCGGCGTCGGAGACGCTGAAACGAAAGCTCGCGGACGGCTTCCGCAGCGACCTCATCCGCTTTTATTACGGCTCCGATCTGATCGGCACGGAGATCGGCGCGGCGGCGAAAAACGTCGTCGGGATCGTGGCGGGCGTTCTGGACGGCTGCGGCTACGCCTCCCTGAAAGGGGCGCTGATGGCGCGGGGGGCGCGCGAAGTGGCACGTCTCATCCGCGCGATGGGCGGGAACGAATTGTCCGCCTACGGGCTCGCCCATCTCGGCGATTACGAAGCGACTTTGTTCAGCGAATATTCCCACAACCGCCGTTACGGGGAGATGCTGGTCAGGGGCGAAACCTTTGAAAAATTGGCGGAGGGGGTACCCACGGCTGCGGCGATGAAGAGATTGGGCGAAAAATACGGCGTCGATCTCCCCATCACGGGCGCGGTGTACGACCTCTGCTACGGCGAAGGAGAAGGGGATTGCCGCACCCGCTGCATGGCGCTGCTCGCCCGCCTTTTCGCGCGGGATACCAAGACGGAATTTTACGTCTGAAAGAGCGTCGCGTTTTGCTTCGAAGGCTAAGCGTACAAGCGCGGCGGGAAATGTAAAAAAAGAGGACGGCCCGGCAAATGCCGGGCTGTCCTTTTGTGTATCGTCCGCGACCGGATCTTGTATAAAATTCGTGCAAAATTTGCGCTCGTCAAATCCCTGCCCCTGCCGCCTGAGGAGATTATTCCTTTTCGGGCGGATTTTTTCCGATGTGTCCGATATGTTTTTTCATGTATTCGGAAGGGCTCTGATTGTAGGCGTTGCGGAAGGATTTTGTAAAATAGGAAGGGTCTTCGTATCCGCATTGCAGGGCGATCTCCCGTATGGACAGTTCGCCGTCGTCCATCAGGGAAATGGCGAGGCTCATCCGTTTGGCGACGATGTATTTGGAAAACGCCGTGCCCATGACGCCCCGGAACACGCGCAGGAAATAGTCGGTGTTCAGATTGAGATACTGCGCCACATAGTCTGCGCTCAGCTCGCTGTCGTCGAGGTGAAGCTGTATGAAATTGATGGCGTTGAGGACGTAGGATTCCTTGACGTCGTATTTGACTTTGGGCTGCGATACCGACTGCCGCGCCAGATCCGCGAAGATGAGGTGCATGCACCCGGCGGCGAACATGTCGTTCACTTCCGGATATTCGCACGACTTTAAGACGAGCAGTCGGAAAAGCCGCGTCAGTTCGTCCGACGTTTTGAAGATGCGGTTGGTGTAAGTGATGCCCACTCGTTTGAAATAAGAAATCACCGTCGCGCCCGTGAAGGTGACGAAAATATAGCGGAAGGGGGTTTCGTCGTAGTCGTAATAAGTGATGACCTCCCCGGGAAAGCGCACGAAGATGTCGTTTTTCTTCAACGGATATTCCCCGTTGGGCGTGATCAGCTTTCCCTCCCCCTTCAGGATGAGGTGCAGGGCAAAATAGCTTTTCGCCATCGGTTTTTTGCTGACTTCCGGGTGCTTTTTGCGGTACGCCGCTTCGATGACGGAAATGTCTTTGAGATCGGAAGGGTTTATGAAATTGTAGATGTCCTTGGCTCCGAGTTTTGCGTTATTCATAATATAATTGTAACACATTTGTAAAAAAAAGTCAATAGATTCGTAAAAACAATCGAAAAAGTCGTAAAATTTTTATTATAAGTCGTCTATTTATATTGAAACTTCTCTGAAAAGGTATTACAATAGGAAATGCAGAGGGGGGGGAACTGCGGCCATCCCCCCGCGGAGGACAGAATTTTGGAAACGGAAAACGTAAAAACCGAAGAGTTCGCGCCGGCAGAACTTCCCGTGCGGCGAAAAAAGCACGTTTCGCCCATGCGGCGGGGGCAGACGGTATTTCTGACCGTCATGCTCGCCGTGCCCATCGTACAGTGGTTTATCTTCTGGCTGTATGTGAACATCAACACCATTCTGCTCGGATTTCAGACGAATGTCGGGACGTGGACGCTGCACAATTTCGAAATGCTCTTTTACGAATTGACGGCGGACGACGGCGTTCTCGGCATGGCGCTGGGGAATACGCTGAAATATTTCTTCACCAACGTGTTCGTCATCATGGTGCTGGCGGTCATCATCAGCTATTTCATGTTCCGCAGGATCGCGGGGGCGGGGGCGTTCCGCATCATCTTCTATCTGCCCGCGCTCATTTCCAGCGTGGCGATGACGGCGGTGTTTGAGGCGTTCGTCTCGCCGACCGGACCGGTGGGCTGGATTCTGGAGCGGATTATGGAAAATCCGCCCGAACTTCTGGCGGATTCGCGCACCGCGACGCCGACCATTCTGTTTTACTGCGTATGGACGGGCTTCGGGACGAACATCCTGCTGTTTACGGGGGCGATGAACCGGATTCCCATCTCGCTGCTCGAGTCGGCGAAGCTGGACGGCGCGGGTATGGGCAGGGAAGTGGTGTCCATCATCCTTCCCCTCATCTGGCCGACCATCTCGACGCTGCTCATC
The DNA here is from genome assembly GCA_018712725.1 of Candidatus Scatosoma pullicola. Taxonomy (GTDB): domain Bacteria; phylum Bacillota; class Clostridia; order Christensenellales; family Borkfalkiaceae; genus Scatosoma; species Scatosoma pullicola. The sequence continues at coordinate 25,462 of DVGN01000033.1, read as the reverse complement.
TTAAACTGCACTTCCGTCTTTTCGGCGTCCGGGCCTATCCTGCTTTTGGAAGGGGGCAGGGATGAGTTCACGAAGACGACGACCATCGGTTATTGGATCTTCAACATGGTCTACGAATACAGTTCGTACAACATGGTTTCCGCGACGGGACTCTTCTTCACCTGCATCGGCGTGCCGTTTATACTGTTGGTGAGGTGGTTGGTCGAGCTGATCCCCGCCGCCGAATACTAAGCCGGTTTAAGTCAGGGGAAACGCGCCTCTCTTCTGCCTCCCTTTGCACAAGGGAGCCAGGAATGCGGGGCATGCGCCGGCAACTCCCGGGAGGCAAAGGATAATCCCCGAATCGCAGGCGCATATGGATATTATGCCCATCCAATGAACAGACGGCAGGAGGTCGTCGCTTATGAAGAAGAAAAAAACGGCGGGCGGAGAATCGCCCATCCTCAAAGAGAGAAGCCAGGCGGAGAAAATCGTATTTTTCATCGTGGGCGTCATCTTTACCCTGTATGCCGTCTCTCTCATCTATCCCTTTGTGTGGGTGTTCATCAATTCCCTCAAAGGGGCTTTGGAATACGAGAATCAGGACACCTTCGGCTTGCCGCAGCAATGGCTGTTCTCCAACTATCTCCTCGCCTTTCAGCAGCTTACCCTGGAGGACGGCACCACCTTTTTCGACATGATCTTCAACAGCGTCTGGTACACGGTGCTGTCTTCGGCGCTGAGCATCTTTACCTGCAGCGTCACGGGCTACTGCCTCTCCAAATACGAATTCAAGGCAAGGGGGATCATCTATGCGACGGCGATTTTCTGCATGACCATTCCCATCGTCGGGTCGATGGGGTCGTATTATAAACTCATCGGCGAATTGGGGCTTTACGACACCCCCTTCTACGTCGTCGCGACCCATCTGAGCGGCTGGGGCTTCAACTTTCTCGTGATGTACGGATTTTTCAAGAGCGTGTCCTGGGACTACGCCGAAGCGGCGTTCATCGACGGCGGCGGGCATTTCCTGGTCTTTTTCCGGATCATGATCCCGCTGGCGCTGGGGCCCGTCGTCACCCTGTTCGTGGTGGCATTCGTCCAGAACTGGAACGACTACATGACGATGATCCTCTATCTCCCCAGCTATCCCACGTTGGCGAGCGGGCTTTATACCTTCCAGGCGAATTCGCAGCGGCTCGTCAACTGGCCGGTCTATTACGCGGGGCTGCTCATCTCCCTCATCCCGGTGCTGGTGCTGTTCGCCTTCTGTTCGGACATCATGATGCGCAACATGAACGTGGGCGGCATCAAGGCATAAGTTTTTTATCGGAAAAATCGGCGTACGGGGCGCGCCCCGTATCTGTTACGGATCGTAACAGATAAAAATTCTTGCGCCGCTCCGTCCGCGGCGTTCAGCCGCGGAGAAAAACGGCAAAAACACCACAAACCACAAATCGGTACGAAATCATATCGCAATACAAAACAATATAAAAAGGAGCAGACATGAAGAAAAAGATTTTCGGGATTCAGGCGCTCGTTTTAGCGGCGGGCATGACCCTGCCCCTGTTTGCGGGGTGCGGGGAGCGCGTGTCGAACGATCCGGACACCTTGCAGGTGTATGTGGCGAACTTCGGCTATGGTACGGAATGGCTGAACGAGCTTGCGGATCTGTTCGTCGAACAGGATTGGGTGCAGGCGGCGCATCCGGGCATCACCCGCGAGAACATCGTCATCGAGCAGAATTCCGAGCGCTCGTACGCGATCGACCGCATCGCGCAGGGGGAATCGAATACGATCGACCTGTTTTTCACCGTCACGTCGGGTGCGACCAGTTACGAACAGGAGAATTCGGACGGGGTTTCCAACTACGAAGATCTTACCGATCTGTACAATTCACAGGTCCCGGGAGAGGACGTGACCGTCGCCGAAAAGATGGACGACAACTTCCTGACGATGAGTACCTTCACCAAGCTGGACGGAACCACGACCTATTATTATCTCCCCTGGGTCTCTGGGATGCAGGGACTTTTATACAACCAGACGCAGTTTGAAGAGGCGTTTGCGGGGACGGACGTGGAAGTGCCGCGCACGACGGATGAACTTTCCGAAGTATGTGCGGCGCTGGTCGACGAGGGATATACCCCGTTCATCTACACGAGCCGGGAAAACTATTGGACGTGCACGATGTTCCTCATCTGGTGGGCGCAGTACGAAGGTCTGGAAAATTACAGCAACTTCTACCAGGGGATCGTGGTGGACGAAGACGGCAACCGGCAGATGTCCCGCGACGTGTACCGGCAGACGGGGCGGCTGCGTTCGCTCGAAGTCATCGAGAGCCTCATCAAATACCCCACCCCCAACATCCACGAAAACGTGAACACCCTCACCTTCACGCAGGCGCAGGCGCGTTTCCTTCTGGGACAGGGGACCATGATGCCCAACGGCGACTGGTTTGAAACGGAGATGCGCAGCACCCAGGACAGCGGCGAGATCACGGACGAATTTACCTTTATGCCTTCGCCCGTCATCAGTTCCATCGTCGAGCAGCTGGATACGCAGATCACCGACGATCAGCTCTCCGACATCGTCGCGCTCATCGACGGCGGAGCGCAGTCCGCCGCGGACGTGGCGTCCGTCGCGGCGATCACGGAGGACGACTTCGACAAGCTGTACGAAGCGCGCAAGCTCGTCTTGCCCGTCGGCAACCACAACGCCTATATCCCGTCCTATGCGACGGGCAAGGAACTCGCCAAGGACTTCCTGCTGTTCATGTCGACGGACGTGGCGTGCAACGCCTTTATCGAAGCGACCAACGGCGCCAGCCTTCCCTTCGAATACGACGTCGAGACGGAGGATCCCGAACTGTATGAAAGCCTCGCCCCCTTGCAGAAAGACCGTCTGACCATGCAGAAGGACGCGGTGTATATGCTCAACGAAAACACCTATGCGGCGAGCTATTACGGCGGGATCACCCGTTTCACGGACGGCAGGACCAATCTCGACGTGCTGTTCTCGGCACAGAACCCCGACGACCAGATGACGGCGCAGGAGATCTATCAGGCGGAGATCGACCGCTGGACGGACGTGCGGTGGGAGAGCGTGCTCATCAACATGGGGCTTCTTACCTGATACGCTGCCTGTACTGCGGACATCCGGAAGGAAATACGAATTTGCGATCCCGGACGCGCGTCTGCGCGGCGGGAAAATCTGACGGGAGGATTTGACAACGGACATGAAAAAAGAGATCATCGGATTGCTGTCGGCGGTCATGCTCTTCGGCGCCTGCGCGTGCGAAGAGGGAACGAGCGCTTCGGACAGCGGCACGCAGACGGCGGGAAGGGCGGAAGTCTGGTCGGCGCCGGATACGGAAAAGGTATTGCAAGACGCGGAATACGAAGGCGAAAAGGGGGCGGCGGCGATTTCCGTCACCGCCGTGAAAAACGAATACGAAGGGGCGCAGATCCTCATGACGGCGGAGTCGGACATCGGCGGCTATACCGTGCAGACGGCGGCGCTCTCCTCTTCGGACGGGGAGACGTATGCGGCGGACAACGTGGAGGTGTACAATCAGAAGTACATCACCGTTACGTCCACGACCACGCTGAACTTCTCCGCGGGTCGTTATCCCGACGCCCTCCTGCCCTTTGAGACGGCGGTGGAGTACGGCGAAAATACCGTGGAAGAGGGGAACAATCAGGGGATTTATTTCTCCTTCTATATCCCGGCGGAACAGGCGGCGGGCGTATATACCGGCTCTTTCACGCTGACCGTGGACGGGGCGGCAGTCTCCATCCCCGTCACCCTGAAAGTGCTGGACTATACCCTTTCGGACGAAGTGCATTCCCGCAGTTCCTTCGGCGTGCACCGCTATTGGAACGAAGGGGGGATTGTCTCCGCCGAAAAGGACGCGAGCTACGAGATGTACGCGGCGTATTACGAATACCTGCTCGAACACCGCATTTCCACCCGCTATCTGCCCGCGGCGATGTCGGACACGGAAGGGTTTATCGAACAGCTGAGGAAGTACGCGGCCGACCCCAAGTTCAGCAACTACATCGTCCCGTATGTGGAGGCGTACGATTCCTCCTTCTCGGGCACGGGGATCGATTACGACTTCTACGAGGAGACGCTGGACGCGATCGCGGAGGCGAGCGCCGAAGACGGAGTGAACTATCTCGAAAAGGCGAGCACCTATTTCGCGATGTTCGACGAGATCACCACTTCCGACATGATCCGCCAGGCGAACGCCTTCTATAAGAAAATTTACGAATTGCACGGGGAGATCGCCGCGAAGTGGGAGACCTCTCTTACCTGCGATGAGCAGCTCAAAGAAGAACTCATCGCTTCCCTGCTCGACATGAACCAACTCATGGTCACGACCTTCGACGAGCGTTTCGACATCGGCGTGACCTGGTGTCCGCTGCTCGACAAATACAACATCGAGTCCTCCCGCGGGGAGTACGCCGACACTTATGAAATCGGGACGGAAAGCGGCTACACCGTGACGCAGAACGAAGAAAAATGGTGGTACAGCGCGGGGATTCCCAAAAATCCCTATCCCTCTTACCACATCGACGACAACGGGTACAGCCCCATCGTGTATTCCTGGATGCAGTACGCCTACGGCGTGACGGGCAATCTGTACTGGTCCACGACCTTCTATCTCGAACGGGTCTCCGAAAACGGAACCATCGTCAACAACGCCCTGCAGGATTATTACGAGACGGCGATGCGCTTCCCCAGCACCAACGGGGACGGCTTCCTGTTCTATCCGGGCGCGCCCTACGGCATTTACGGGCCGGTGGGCTGCATCCGCCTCGAACAGCTTCGGGACGGTCTGGAAGAATACGACATGCTGTATGCGCTCGAACAGTATTACGCGGGCAAAGCGGACTCCGATTTCGACGGCGTGATGAGTTTCCTGTATGACAATCTGTTCACGGGCACCCGCGTGCAGACGGATACGGCGTCCTATGAGGCGATGCGCGCCATCCTCCTCTCCATGCTGGAAACGGCGGAGCAGACGGGCGTGGTCCTCCTCGATCTGCAGACGACGGACAACACCGCGACGGCAAAGGTTTTCGTGCCCGACGGCGTGACGGCGACCTTCTCCGGCGACAAGACGGGCGAGACGGCGGCGGACGGCGGAAAGGTCGTCACCGTGACCCAGCAGATCGCGGGCGCGGACAATACCTTCACCGTGCTTGCGGGCGGCTTCGGCGTCTCTGTGGACATCGGCGGACAGCGCACGGTATTCCGCGGCGAAGAGCTTCTCTCCGCGCTCTCCCTCTCGGAAGGGGATTCGGCGGAGATCGCAAGCTATGAGGGCAATTCGGTGGTGCAGGTGAACTTGCAGGCGAAAGAGAGCGGCACGCAGCGCATCGCCTTCAAGGAAGGGGTGTACAGCCTGCTCGGCGACGGCGTGGAGACAATGACCATCACCCTCTGGAGCGATTCCGACTGCGCCGTCACCCTGTACGCGACGGGCCGGTCGAACATCTCTCTGCCCGTGCTCACCGCGGAACTCTCCGAAGGGTATAACGAACTCGTCCTTTCGGTGGACGGACTCAACTGGTCGACGCTCGGCACGCTGAACGCGCTGTATCTGCAGATCGGCGGCAGCGGGGACAATGTCGCCCGGGTGATCCGCCTGAGCGAGATCGAGATTATGTGAGAGAGGAGGAGCGGATTATGAAAACGAAAAAATGGCTTTCTCTGCTTTTGACGGCAGTTTTGTCGGGGACGGCGCTCGCGGCGTGCGGGACGCAGGGGACTTCGGAATCGGCGGGGGATTCTTCCTCCGCCTCCGGAGAGGTCTCCACCCCCAACGCCGTCGTCCTGTACGACTTTGAAGATTACGCCACGGACGTGGAGCCGCTCGTCCTGCTCAACTATTTCGGAAAGGCGGATCGGAATTCGGACAAGGCGTATGTCCACGGCGGGGAATATTCCCTGCGCATGGTGCCCGAAGGCTGTCCCTCCGAAAATTCCGCGCTGGCGCCCACGCTGAAATTCCCGCTCGACCTGCAAAAGAAGGGGGTGGACGCGGCGGATGTCTCCCAGACCACCCGCATCAGCGCGCAGATCTACAACGCGGCGGACGAAGAGGTGACCATGCAGACCCAGCTGCAATTTTTCGGCGGGGACACGGCGAACGCCCAGTCGCATACGCTCGCGCCCGGCTGGAACACGGTGCTCATCTCCGTGGACGCGCAGATTCTGGGGCTTTCCTACGACATCTTCGACTGCAAGGGGCTGCTCTTCGCCTTCGGACTGAGCGAAGAGGCGCCCACGCTGTATATGGACGACATCATCCTCTACCGCACGGAGACCCCGTACACGCCGATGGAGATCACGCTGGACGAATATGAGATCTGTTCCTTCGACAAGCTGTATCAGCAGTACGTCATCGTCCCGTACAACCGCTTCGAGAACTACATCCCCGAAGTCTCCCTGAACACCGACGTCGCCTATGCGCGGAACGGCCGCTCGCTGCGCGTCATGATGCTGGGCAACGACGGCAGTTTCCAGACGGGCAACTCCTCCAGCTATTCCTATACGGGATTCAGCCTTTCGGCGGGCTTCATGGAGGAAGTGCACATGGAGCAGTACCCCGAAGAGGACGACGAATACACCTACAACTTCTCCTTCTGGGTATATAACGCCGGCAGCTCCCAGCAGCGCCTGTTCATCCATTTCTACAACGCGGACGGGGACGTATATAAGTCGGTGACGGACATCTACGTCCCGGCGGGCGAATGGGAGGAGGTGAGCATCCCCCTCTCCGAACTCACCGCGGGCACGAGCAACACGAGCTACCGCAATTCGGGCGAGATCTATATCAACTGGGAGATCAACACCCTTCTCGAAGACCGCGTAATGTACTACGACGAATTTTACGTCACGCGCACCCCGAAGTCGGGCGGAGATACGCAGGCGTAAGGATCGGTAAAGATATGAAAACGGACGTATCGTTTTGGAATTATACCCGTCTGAGCGCCTTTCGCGGTCGTCCGCGGGACGCCGTCGCGGAGTGGGAAAAGCTGGGCATAAACGTCGGCTTTTCCTTCCGCTACGACCCGAATGAGGACAGCAGGGATGAGATGATCGCGCTGATCGAAGAATGCGAAAGGCGGAACATGAAGCTGATCGTATACGACGCGCGCATCTATTCTCCGCCGGAGGGCTTTGACGAAAGGGAATACGCCGCCCGCGTATCGGAGGCGGCGGAGGACTTCGGAAAATTCCCCGCCGTCGCAGGTTTTTATCTCGGCGACGAGCCGACAAAGGCGCAGTTCGGGCGGTACCGGAAGGCGCTGAAAATCCTCTCCGACGTCACCGACAGACAGGGGTTCATGAATTTCAGTTGGTGCGACGCCCATCTCAAAGATTTTTCCGGGCGGGAAGAATATGCGGATTACCTCACTTCTTTTGCGGAGGAGACGGGGCTGAAACTCATCTCCAACGACCGCTATTCCTGCCTGCACGCCCGCGATTACGAGCCGGGATTCCGGGAGACGGGGACGGACAAATATTTTGCCGACCTCAACCTCTTCCGCAAGGTCGCCTCCGCCTGCGGCGCCAGATTCTGGACGTCGCTGTGCGCGGTGGGGCACTGGATGTACCGCACCCCGGACGAGACGGACATCCGTTGGCAGATCAATACGGCGCTCGCGCACGGGGCGGAGGGGATTCAGTGGTTTTTCCTCTACCAGCACCGCTTTGCCGACGATTACTATACCTATCCCGTGGACATCTACGGCGAAAAGAGCGAAGTGTACGGATATATCTCCCGCCATTGCCGCATCCTCAACGACCATACGGCAAAGGAATTGGGAAACGCCCGCTTTTCCCGGGTGTGGCATACGGGCAAAAGCTACGGCGGCACCCCCCTGCTCGCGCGCGGGGACGCGGAGGTGTTCGTGTACAGCGACCACGGGCAGAGCGGCATTCTCTCGGAGTTTGCGGAAGGGGAGAAAAAGAGGTATCTGCTCGTCAACAGCGACCAAAAGTATGCCGAGCTGTTCTATATAGAACGCCCGGAAGGGAAGTATCACATCTGGCTGCCCGCGGGCGGCGCGCACGTCGTTTCGCGGGGGCAGGGTTGAGCCGACGGAAAAAATAAGCGGCACGTCCGCTGGAGATAGAGAATTTTTTATAAGGAGAGAAGAAATGGCAAAGAAAATTTTCGGTTTGTTCGTTGCCGGATTGCTCGCGGCGTCCGCGGCGGTCGTATCCGCCTGCGGTCCGATAGAGACGGATTCGGGTTCGGACAGCGGAACTTCGGCGGGCAGCGAAGAGGAAATCGTCCTCAGCGGCTTCGACGTACCCGAAGAGGCGACGGTCTCTTACGGCACCATCTACACCATTCCCGACTATGTCGTGCAGGATCAGAACGGGACGCTGTACACCGTGGAATACGTCGTCACCAGCGGCGGCGAGACGGTCTCCGTCGTCGGCGGACAGATCTCCATCGACAGCATGGAAGATTACACGATCACCTATACCGTCCAAATCGACGAAGACGACATGGTGCAGAAGACGACCGTCCTCAAAGTCATGGACGAAAACATCCCTTATGTCTCCATGAGCGGCATGCGGCTGAGCTATCTGGTCGGGGAGACCATCGCGCTGCCGACGGTGGAGGTGACGGACAATCTCGATACGGGACTCACCGCCGCCCTTTCCGTCATGCAGGGGGACGAAGTCGTCATCGAAAGCGTGACGGAGGCGTTTTCCATCGATACGCGGGGCGCGTACACCATCGTGGCGACGGCGACGGACAGCGCCGGCAACGTCGGAAGGGCGGAGGCGGATTTCGTCGTCCGCGACCTTCCCGCCAAGGGCGAAGTGGAGGACTTTGCCGACGAATACGCCGCGTACAGCGTAAGTCCCAAGGGAAATTACGGCGAGATCCTGACCGGGGAGACGGCGGAGATCGAAGGCGAAACCGCCTATAAGATCACCAGCGCGGACACCACGGGCGCCAACACCAAATATCCCGGGCTTTCCCTTGCGCCGCGCACCTCTCTGGACGAAGTGAAGGCGCTGAAAGAAGCGGGCTTCGACGCGGTCACGATGGAGATCTATCTCGAAAGCCCCGTGGCGCGCACCCTCTATCACCAGTGGGCGTACAACACGGACGACCAAGGCAATCCGACGACGCATAGGCAGACCAATCTGGGCAGCGTTCAGAACAACGCCTGGACGACGGTGACCTTCGATCTCGACCTGTTCATCGGCGCCTATGACGACATCGCGTCCGGCGAGATCCTGCTCTTCTATTTCGGCAACGATTCCGACTGGGTGACGCAGGTGGAATTCAACTATTACGTCAAGGACATTTACGTCACCCGTACGCTTACCGACATCGCGGTGACCGAAAATCTCGAAGACACCTATGCGCTCGACGCCTCCGTGGACATTTCCGGCGTTTCGGCGGCGAGCGAGTCCGCACCCGACGCGCAGTTCGACATTTCCGTCATCGGTCCCGCGGGCGAAGAACTTCTTCCCGAAGGCGGCGCGGTTTCGGCGGCGGATTACGGCGTGTACACCGTTTCGGTCTCCGTGGCGGAAGAGAGCAAGTGCTATCTCGGCGGAACGGAATTCACCTTTACCGTCCTGCCCCCGGCGGAAATCGTCGAAGAGACGGTGGAAGGGATCATGACCGCCGCCGATATGACGGACGCAGGTATCGTGCGCGACGCGGCGCTGCTCCGCAACTGGCTGGAAATTCTCGACGGCGTGGAAGGCTCAGCCGACTTCGATATGTTCCGCTACTATGCGGCGATGAATCTGACGAACGACGCCGCGATCAGGGAAGAGAGCAACAAGCTCATGTATTTCGATACGGGGCTGGGCAGAGAGCAGGTGACGACGTCTTATAACACAAATACGCCGCTCACGAGCAAAAACGGCATTACGCTGGATACGGAAACGACGTACGACGGAAGCCCCACGACCAAGATCGAATTTACGGATGTTCCCGACGAATGGTTTGGTCCCTATCGGATGACGTTCTCCCTTGTGGCTCCCGTGGAGATGAGCGATTATACGCAGATTCGTTTCTGGTTGAAAGGCGATTCATACAGCGCGACCCGCCCCATGACCTATTTCCTCGCTTATAACGGGGACAGAATTTCCGAACCCGTGATTCTTCCTACGGGGGAATGGGTGGAAGTGGTGGTCGATCTTTCCGAGGTGGAAGATTTAAGTCTGCTGACAGTTGCGTTTCACACTTACAACGACAATCTTTATGGTTCCGTATGGAACGAGGCGGGCAGGTTCCATGTCAATATCTCGGCGGTGTACGGGCTGACCCCCGTGGAGGACATCGAAATCTCCTCCGGATTCGTGCAGGAGGATTCCTACGACATCGGCGACACCATCGACCTGTCCCATTTCTCCGCCTCCTCCGAGACTTACCCCGAAGCCGAATTCACCTATACGATGACCTTTGAAGGGGTGACGACGGAACTTCCCGAAAGCATCACTTTCGAAAATCCCGGCTGGTACACCTTCACGGCGACGGCGGCGGGCGTTTACAGCGGCTCGGAGAGCGTTACGGTCTATGTCAACGGCACGGCGGACAATCCCACCGCGGACGAGATCGCGGACACGGTGGACGCCGTTCTCGCCGCCGACGACAAGACGTCGGAGGAAGTGCGGGAAATGGCTGCCCTTCTCGAAAGCTGGGAGGGGATGCTGGACGGCATCTACGGCGCGGAAAATCTGGATATGTTCCGCTTCTATGCGGCGCTCAATCTCGTCGATCTCGAAGAGGGCAAGGTAATGTACTTCGACACGGCGATGGGCAAAGATCAGGTTACGCTCGAATACAACCGCAACGAGCCGGTGGAGACCAAGAACGGACTTACGCTGGACACCGAGATGACGTATAACGGCGAGCCTACGATGAAGGTCGAATTCACCGACGTGGAAGGCTGGTTCTCGCCCTTCCTCATCAATTTTGCCTATCCCGGCGAAAGCGCAGAGGGGTACGATTATCTCCGCTTTGCCATCCGCGGACATTCCGGGCTCATGCAGAACAACAGGCCTTTGGAATACGCGATCCTCTACAACGGCACGAGATTTGTCCAGCCGACCGTTCTCGCAACGGACGAATGGACGGAAATCGTCATCGATCTCGAAGCGAACAACATCACGGATCTCAGCGGTCTGACCCTTGCTTTCTATTCGCTCAACGGCAATGACATCTGGGGGTCGATTACTTCCGAGAACGACTATTTCTATGCGCATATTTCCGCGGTGTACGGCATTAAGGCGGTGGACGACATTCAGATCAGCGACGCATTCGAACCGGAGGTTTCCTACGGTCTCGGCGCGACGCTCGATTTGACCTCCTTTGTCGCCTCCTCCGAGACTTACCCCGATCTCGCATACGCCTATACGGTGGAATTCGGCGGCGAAAGCTCGGAAATGGCGGGCAGCATTACCTTTGAAGAGACGGGCGTCTATACCCTGGTCGCCACGGTGACGACGCCCGGCTATACGGGTTCGGTGCGGGTGGAAATTCTCGTCAGCGAAGAGGTCGCGCCCACGGCGGACTACCTCATGCAGGTGGCGGACGACATTCTCGCCGCCGACGACAAGACGGCGGAAGAAGTGATCGCGCAGGCGGAATATCTCGCCTCCTGGGAAAGCGTCCTTTCCAACCTGGAAGGCTACGAGAACATGGATATGTTCCGCTATTACGCGGCGGTCAATCTCCTGGAGCTCGAAGAGGGCGAAATCATGTATTTCGACACGGCGTTCGGCAAGGAGCAAATTACGACGTTCTATAACGTCGATACGCCGCTTACGAGCAAGGACGGCATTACGCTGGATACGGAAACGACGTACGACGGAAAGCCGACGACCAAGGTCGAGTTTACCGACGTTCCCGACGAATGGTTCGGTCCCTATCGGATGACGTTGTCGCTTGCCGATTCGTCGAAAGAATATTCGTATCTCCGCTTCTGGCTGCAGGGCTATTCGTACAACGCGAATCGTCCCATGACCTATTTCCTCGCCTATGACGGAGACAGGATTTCCGAGCCTGTGACGCTGCCTACGGGCGAATGGGTGGAAGTGCTTGTCGATCTTTCCGACATTGAAGATATAAGATTGCTGACGATCGCGTTCAATACTTATAACAACAACAGCGGTTTTGGCTCTGTCTGGAACGAAGCGGGCAGATTCCACGTCAATATCACCGCGGTGTACGGCTTAAAAGGAGTAACCGACCTGAAGCCCGTCGATGCGTTCTCTTCCACCGTTTACGAAGTCGGCAAAGCGCCCGACCTTTCGGCTTTTGCGGTTACGTCCGAAACCTATCCCGAGCTGACGTTTGAATACACCGCCAACGGTCAGCCGCTTTCCGAAGTTTCTCTGTCGGAGGCAGGCATATACGAAGTGAAAGCAATGGTGACGACGGAAGGGTATAGGGGAGAACTGATCTGGAACATCTTCGTGTTCGATCCTGCGGCAGGCGTGTGCGTTGCGGACGCGGAAGCGACGATTTCCCAGATCGTGCCGAGAGGGTACGGGACGGATATGCCGGAAAATTCCTATGTCGCGGACTTCAACGGCAGGGACGCGATCATGGCGGAGACCAATCCTCAGACCTCTTCTTCCAACGGCAATACCTATAAGTGGCCGGGTATAGATATCCATACTTCCCTTTCGCTTGCCAATCTCAATGATCTGAAGGAGATGGGCTACACGACGATGATCATTCCCGTTTATATCACCGATTCCAACGTCGATTCGCTGAAAATTCGTTTCGGCCCGAACGGTCCCGATATTGTGGAAGTGGCCGTCGATCAGTGGGTGGAGGTGGAAATTTCCATCGACGCCGTAATCGAGCGGTATAATTCGACTTTGAACAATTACTTCATGTATATCGACAACGGAGATGCCGTAAATTACATCACCTACTACATCGGAGACATCACGCTGATCGCGAAGGCGTAAATTCGCGGAAAAAACGGAATACGGGCTTCGGGCGGGGCGGAAAAGCCCTTCCCGGAGCTTTGTCCCGGAAAAGGAAAACACATCATGAACAACTGGTTATACGGCAAATATGTCGCGCACAGAGGTTTGCATACCGCAGAGATCAGCGAAAACACGCTGCAGGCGTTCGAAAACGCCATTTCGCACGGTTACAACGTCGAATTGGACGTTCAGCAGTCCAAAGACGGCAAACTCGTCGTCTATCACGACCTCAATCTCGGCAGGCTCACCAACAGCGCGGAGGACGTCTCGGCGCTCGATTACAGGACGCTTACGCAAAACGTCGTCTATCGCGCCACGGGGCAGGGGATTCCCGATTTCGAATCGGCGCTCTCCGTCTGCCGCGGCAGGACGGGGCTGATGATCGAAGTCAAGAAATGCGCCTATGAGGCGAACGTCATCGACATGGAGCCGGAAATCTTACGCATCCTCAAAAAGTACGACGGCGATTTCGTCGTGAAGTCCTTCAATCCTTTCACCGTCCTTTGGTTTTTGGAAAACGCGCCCGAATTTACCGTCGGGTTCCTCTCCGAATACGATAGAATAGAGGACTACCGGGAGGACAGCCGCGCCGCCGTGGAGAAAATTCTCTTCACGGGCAGCCGGAAGGCGGATTTTTTCGACTATTGCGTCGGCAAGATCGGAAGCCCGCTCTGGAACAGCGTACACGGCAAAATGCCCTGTTTTGCCTGGGTGGTGAGAAGTCAGCGGCAGTTCGACGGCTGCAAAAAGGACGTTTCCAACATCATTTTCGAGGATTTTATCCCCGAATAAAGGGCAGGATCTGACGAAAAGGGAAGGGGCAGGGCTGCGGCGAACGCTCCTTCCCGTCTTTTTTGAACGCGTCGGCATAGCGCCGCGCCCCTCCTTTCCTGCCTCCCCTTATGGTAGAGTGGCGGCACGAAGCTCCATCCTATGCCTCCCCTTTTGGAAAGGGGAGGTGGTGCGAAGCACCGGAGGGGATAAGAAAACCGGATTTCGATAGCGCAAATTTGAAACGCCGAAATCAATCCGCAAAAAGGGCGTCACTTGTTATGTCCTTTTTGCCCATACGAAATGCGGAGCATGAGCGGGAAAGGAAGGGAACTTTGCCCCATCGGGGCAAAGAGGGAGGCGCGATTTAGCGGAGCAGCGCTCCGCGCGCACGCGGTTGTCTCTCCGTTAAAATTTTCCGCAAGTCACTCGTTGCTTTTGTTTTGTGTGCAAAAGAAAAGCAACGAAACCCGGCTTCATGCCTCCCCTTTTGGAAAGGGGAGGTGTCGAGCGGAGCGAGACGGAGGGGATAAGAAAGTCCGGGAATAAGCCGGCAAGGCGGCGGGCGGAAAGCGCGTGCCGTTCGTTGCGGACTCTGCGGGAAACCGACGCAAAGAAACGCGGAAAAACGCGGAAACAAATACGGGAGGATGAAAAAATGTTTACATACGCGGTTATCGGGTTCGGGGCGCGGGGGAGGCGGTACTCCTCCCTCCTCAAAGAGCGGGGGGCGAAGCTCGTCGCCGTGTGCGACTGCGACCCCGCGGTGTTCGCCGTGGCGAAACGGGACTACGGCCTGGACGAAAGGGCGCTCTTTACCGATTATAACAGCTTTTTCGCGGGCGGGAAGCGCGCGGATCTGCTCATCGTCGCCACCACCGACCGGGAACACACCTGTCCCGCCGTGGAGGGTATGAAGCTGGGCTACGACATTCTGCTCGAAAAGCCGATCGCGACTTCGCGGGAGGAATGCGACCTCATCGAACGCACTTCGGAGGAGACGGGGCGGAAGGTGGTCGTCTGCCACGTCCTGCGCTATTCCCCCTTCTTCCGCAAGATCAAGGAGCTGATCGAAAGCGGAAAATACGGGAAGGCGGTCACGATCAACCACACGGAAAACGTCGGGTATTGGCATTTCGCCCACTCTTTCGTGCGCGGGAATTGGCGGAACGAAGAGGAGAGCACCTTTATGCTGCTCGCCAAATGCTGCCACGATCTCGACCTTCTGGTCTGGCTGACCGGTTCGTCCTGCGAAGCGGTGAGTTCGATGGGGAGCCTGTCCTGGTTTACGCACGACAATCCCGAAAAGGGGGCGGATTTCTGCTTCGAGTGCAAGCGGACGGACTGCGCCTATCGGGCGGAAGATTTTTATCTCAAACGCCCGCTTTGGGTGAAGGTGCCCGTCCTGCCCGAAGAAAACCGGGAGGAATTTATCCGGAATTGGCTGAGGGATAAATCCAACCCCTACGCCCGCTGCGTGTACGCCTGCGACAACGACGTCGTCGATCATCAGATCGTCAACATGCGCTTTGCGGGGGGCGTCACGGCGCACCTCACCCTTTCGGCGTTTACGGACGACTTTTACCGCAATATCAAGGTCTGTCTCGAAAAGGGAGTCATCGAAGGGGATATGCGGGAGAAAAAACTGCACGTGCGCGCCTTCGGCAAAGAGGAGGAGGTCGTCGATCTGACGGACGCCTTTTCCGACGCCCACGGCGGCGGGGACGGCGGGCTTATCGACGACGTGTGCGAGATCATGGAGGGGCGCAAGGCGTTCAGCGACACTTCGGTGCAGACCTCCATGCAGAGCCATAAAATC
Source organism: Candidatus Scatosoma pullicola (assembly GCA_018712725.1). Taxonomy (GTDB): domain Bacteria; phylum Bacillota; class Clostridia; order Christensenellales; family Borkfalkiaceae; genus Scatosoma; species Scatosoma pullicola. The sequence goes on along the minus strand of DVGN01000033.1, from coordinate 9,894 downwards.
GCCTTTGCGGCGGAAGAGAGCCGCAAAAAGGGCGGCGAACTGCGGACGCTCTGACGGATCGGAGCGATTTTGTCCGACTTTGTTTTTTAAGTAAGAGCGCCCCCGGGCTGCGGCTCGGGGGCGCTTTTTGGATGATGAAAGCGGTGTGCATATATGGTCAGGGATGCAATTTTGAGCTGGCAGAGTGTCGCCCTTACGGGCTCGCGTGAACAGGCAGCCGGGGAGGGGGGAACGGTTTTCCCGGCAAGGGCGCCGGCTGTCCGTCAAAGTGGTTTTTCCACGCCAAAAACGGACGGGCATTTTGCCCGTCCGTTTTTGGCGCAGAAGACGAGATTTGAACTCGTGCCACCGTTACCGATGCTACTCCCTTAGCAGGGGAGCCCCTTGAGCCTCTTGGGTACTTCTGCAAAAGTCGGCTTCCGTTTCTTTTGCCGCCGTCGCCGCGGAATTTTTATACGACTCCGTATCCGGCGAACCGTCGCATTCTATTATAGCGTATTTTTTCCCGATTGTCAAAGATTTTTCGGGACAAAACATAAAATTTTCGCGCAAATTCTCTTTCCCCGGCAAAGTGCGGACAAAGCGAAAAAATTTCCGAAAAGCCCTTGTCAAAGCCCTTGCATTCGTGTTATAATAAATTGACCGCCGAAAGGGCGGAAAACGACCGCGGAGGCAATCCATGAACATCTGGCACGACATTTCCGAAAACCGCATTTCCGCAGCCGATTTCGAAGCGCTTATCGAAATCCCCAAGGGCTGCAAGGCGAAATACGAAATGGACAAAGAGACGGGGCTTTTAAAGTTGGACAGGGTCTTGTACACGTCCACGGTGTATCCCGCCGATTACGGATTCATCCCCCGCACGCTCGCCGAAGACGACGACCCCCTGGACGTGCTCGTCCTGTGCAACGAAGCCATCTATCCCATGACGCTCGTCCGCTGTTATCCGATCGGCGTCATCAAGATGGTGGACGGGGGATCGCTGGACGAGAAGATCATCGCCATTCCCTTCGGAGACCCCAATTACAACGGCTACAAGGACATCCGCGATCTGCCTTCGCACATCTTCGACGAAATGATGCACTTTTTCGAAGTGTACAAGACGCTGGAACACAAGCGGACGGCAGTGAAGGAGATCTGCCATCGGGAGGAGGCGGTCGCCGTCATCGGCAAATGCCTGGCGATGTACCGCGAAAAGTACGGGAAATGACCGTTTCGGTAAGGGTCCGGTCGCGGCAAAAATTTTTGAAACCGCGGAAAAACGACTTTTTTCGCGCCGGCGGGGCGGGATAGCCGTCCGGGCGCGCGCATAAAACAAAACATGGGAACGGGAGACGGAAAAATGAAAAAATTGTTGATCGTCGTGGACATGCAGAAAGATTTTATAGACGGGGCGCTGGGAACGGCGGAGGCGCAGCGCATTCTGCCCGCGGTAAAAGAGCGGATCGCCGGCTTCCGCGCCGAAGGCGGCGAAGTGGTCTTTACCCGGGACACCCACGGGGCGGATTACCTCTCGACGAAGGAGGGCAGGCACCTGCCCGTCCCGCACTGCATCGAAGGCACGCCGGGGTGGCAGATCGCGGAAGGATTACGAAAAGAGGGGGAGCAGGTATTCGACAAACCTTCTTTCGGAAGCCTTGCGCTCGCGGAGTACGTCCGCGCGGGCGGGTATGGAAGCGTGGAGTTTATCGGCGTCTGCACGGACATCTGCGTGATCTCCAACGCCCTGCTCGTAGGGGCGTATTGCCCGGAGACGGAAATTTGTGTGCGGGCGGACTGCTGCGCGGGAACGACGCCGGAAGCGCACGCGGCGGCGCTTTGTTCGATGCGTTCCTGTCAGGCGGAGATCGTGTGAAAAACGAGCAAAACCGACCGGTAGCTCTGTGCGAAAATTTCGCCGCTTGTACCCGTGAAAGGCGGGAAAAAGGGAGAAGTGCAAAAATATTGCAATTTCCTGACGAAAAATTTGAAAAATTATATTGACAACTGCGCAAAAACAAGGTATAATATAAGAGAATAAATGACCGGGGGGTAAATATTTATTCGCAGGGGAATAGATATTGCAGCCCGTAAAAAACTGATCAGGAGGCTTCGGATGAAAAAGACAGGCAGAGTAGTACTCGGCACGATCGGGTTGATTCTCTCCCTTGCGCTCGCGGGCGGCACCGTCGTGTACGGGACTATGTTCCATAAGAACGCCGTGGCGAAATCGGAAGGGATCATCGGCGCGTCGACGGGGAACATGTTCACGGACTGGACAAAGATGAGCGGGTTCAATAACACGAAGGCGCTTATCGACGTCACGGAGGGGCTTGCCGAGGGAACGGCGGAAGGGACGGACTACACTTCTTATTCCCTGTCGTTCGCATATAACGGCACGGAGACGCGGACGGAGGGCGCGGAAACGATCGTCAATACTTCTGTGGACGGCGTTATCTATACCGATGCGAATTATACATATGTGCGGTATATTCAGCGTGTGACGAACGACCGCGCGATCGGGACGGAGGGCGCGGAATACATTCTCGTGAAGTCCTCCTCTACGGTGTACGAGCGCAAGGTCGATCCTTCTTTCGACGCGATCGTGACCGCTCCCGGCGACTGGTCTTTTGCCGAGTCGGAGGGCTGGACGATATCTTCGCAGACGGAAATTTTCCCGGCGGCGATTTCGGATGTCGGTCTGCCCGCGTTGCTCGCGACGGTCGGCAGTGAAAACGTTTTCGCCGTATATCCCGGCGAGAACAAAGTCGAACTTGCCGCCGCCGAAGGAACGGAGGCGTCCTGCCGCTATACGTTAGGCTACGCTCCGCTTGTCAGCTATTCTTCGTATTCTTCGACCCTGACGGAGACGTTGATTTTGCAGTATTCCGCTCTCAACAATACCAAAGTTGAGGCGCCCGCTTCGTTGACGGAGGTGAAGAAATGACTTACACTGTGACTTCGAAAGATTCGGAAACCCGCATTTCCAAGGTACACGCTAAGGCAAAAGCGGTGCGGTTTTTCTACTTCCTCGGGACACTGCTCCTTGCCGTGGCGGCGTTCTTCCCCATTCTGTACGGAACTTCCGTGGGGGATATGAGCGTCCTCAATTTCTGGCGGCCGTTCCTCGATCTTACTAATTACAAGACGTCGGCGATCGCCGTTTTGCTCAACGGCGGCGTGTCGGGGCTGTATGCGCTCTTGCTGCTGATCGCCGTCATCAATGTCCTCCGTTCGCTGGCGCAGCTTTTTTCCGGAAAGCGCAAGGCGATCAACAGCTATAAGCAATCGATGGAAAAGGCGGGGAATCTGTATTCTTCGACGCTTGCCGCGTTTATCGTTCTTCCTTTCATGGCGCATCTGATTTCGGACGCCGTGTTCTCCACTCTGTATTATATTGCGATCGCCTTTGGAGTGATCCTTCATATCTGGCTCGGACTGGTGGACGGAAACGTCAGCCGTTTTGAGGTGGAAGAGGGGGCGAAACCGGTGGAATGCCGCAGGATCTACGGCAGAGTGGCGCCTTTCTTCCGCAATGTCGCGCAGCTTGCATTCGTCGGCATCATCATGTATTTCATCGCCGAAACCAATGTCATGCTCAACGCACTGCGGGTGTTGCAGACCAACGATATCAAGTGGGTGTTCACGAGCGGAGAGACCAACCTCTTCCTGTATGCGGGCGTGCCCGGACTTCAGTTCCTCTGCTGTATCTGGACGCTCGTGATGCTCTGCCACGCGATCAGACCCACCGAATTCCGGGAAAAATCCGGGAAGGACGGTGAAGAAAAAGTCCCGGGCAGAAAGATTTTCGGCATTTTCTCCCTCCTGCTTCTGATCACTTCGGGGGCGCTGTTCGGGCTTACGGCTTACGCGCATACCGTCGTTCCTTCGATCGTGGCCACGACGGGAACGCTTTACATCGCGGTAGTCGCGTTGGCCTGCTGCATCGAGGAACTGTTTACCTGCGGACTTCCCGCCGTGAAGGCGAAGGCCGAAGAGAAAGTCCTGGACGAAGAGAAAGAGGCAAAAGAGGTATCCCGGTATACGTCTGTACTCGGCGACGGCAGCGCTCCTTATGCCGCCGAAGAGGGCGAAGAGCCGATTCCCGAACAGGAAGGCTATCATATTCCGCTCCAGCCCATCACGCAGCCGGGTGTTTATATGCAGCCGGACGGCCGTCCCATTATGGTTATGCCCATGATCGCCGGACCGCAGTATGCTCCGGTCCCCGCAGAGAACGGACAGCCGGTATATGGATATCAGGGCGCTTATGCAAATCCTTACGGTCAGTACTGGCAGAACGGCAGGCCGGTCAACGTGAATCCTTACGAAGCCGTACAGGAAGAGGCTCCGGCGGAAGAACCCGTCGTCGAAAAGACGGAAAAGAAGAAGTCCAAAAAGAACAAAAAGGAAGAAACGGCCTTGGTCTCCGGCGAAAATCCCGTCGCGCAGGAAAGGAGCGCTATGGAGAGATCGCTGGCAGAAAAATGGATAAATAAAGCGGACAGACCCAATGACGGTCCCGTGTACGGCTATCAGTCCCCCGTGTATCCCTGGCCTTATTACCCTTGGTTTGTGCCCAACCCTTATGGGTACGCCTATATGAACGTTCCCAATCCCTATGCTTACGCGCAGAATCCGGCGTCCGCTCAGCAGCAGACCGCTGCGGCGCCCGTTTCACGGGCGGCGGTGCAGGCACAGGATTCCGTAAATGCCTTTGTCCCCGCTCCCGTACAGCAAGAACCTGCTTATGAAGAGCCCAAACAGGCGATGATGGAGACTTATTCCTATACATATCCTTGGGCGCCCAAGCCGCAGCGTTTCTATCCCGAAGCATCCGGGTTGACGGAAGAAGATCTTTCCAAACCTCTTCCGCCCAAGAAGTGGACGGTGACCTGCCCCGATTGCAGAAGCAGGCTGACGGTGAAAGACGGTGCGTTTGCGTACCGTTGCCCCGAATGCGGCGGCGTGTTCCAGCTCCGCAAGATATTCCGCGCAAGGCAGAATCAGACGGGCGAAAAAGAATAACGGTTACTCGATCCGAAGCATGGAAAAAAGGGCGCTCCCGCGAGGGGCGCTCTTTTTGCGCGTTGTCCGTTTTCAATAAGGCAAATCGTAAACCGAACGGACAATCCCTCAGTCATGCTCCGCATGCCGGCTCCCTTTGCACAAGGGAGCCATGGTGAAGGGGTACTGCACTCCCTTTGCATAAGGGAGCCAAGCAGAAAGAGCCTCCCCTTTTTGACAAAGGGGAGGTGGTGCGCTCCTCTCATGCCTCCCCTTATGGTAAGGGGAGGTGTCACGAAGTGACGGAGGGGATAAGAAAGTTTGTTTTCGATAAAAACAAATCGGAAATCGGACAAACAATCCCTCAGTCATGCTTGCGTATGACAGCTCCCTTTGCACAAGGGAGCCATAATAGAAACTACCTCCCCCTATGGTAAGGAGAGGTGGTGCGCTCCTCTCATGCCTCCCCTTATGGTAAGGGGAGGTGTCACGAAGTGACGGAGGGGATAAGAAGGTCAAAAATCGGATAGACTCTATTTTGCTTTTTTTGGGCAGGGGAGGGATTACGTCTCGTCAGGGCTCTTAAAGAGACGTACCGCCAGGACGGTCATGTCGTCTTTCGCGATGCCGCCGTACAGCGCCAGCGCCTGTTGCAGCAGGGTGTCCGCAAGCTGCTGCGGGTTGGCGGCGGGGATGTTTTTCAGCGTCTCGTACAGGTCGGCGGAGGAGCCGAAAGCGGAGGTGATTCCGTCGCTGAGGAAGAGCAGGACGTCGTTTTCCTGCAAGGCGCAGGAGGACACGTCGGGGTGCAGGGATTCGAGAATGCCGAGAGGCAGAGAGGAGCTTTCGAGAATTTTCAGCGTATTTCCCGAGAGGATAAAGCCGAAGGGGGAACCGATCTTCACGATGTCCGCCTCCCCGCTGTCGAGATCGACGACGGCGATGTCCACGCAGGCGAAGGTCTCTTCCCGGCTGAACGTGAGCAGTTTGTTGATAGTGGACAGGACGAGCGAAGAGGGCATTTTCGCGCGGAAGAAACTTTCCAGAAGGGAGATGGTGCTTTCGGAGATGCGCCGCGCGTATTCTCCGCTGCCCATGCCGTCGGAAAGGGCGATCATGAACCGCCGTTCGTCGATCTTGATGACCGAATGGGTGTCGCCGCTGGCGCTTTCGCCCGTCTTGGTCATGGACGCCACGCCGAACGCCGCGTCGAAATAGGGGCGCTTGTGCAGGATGCAGCAGAATTTGTCCTTGCTGAGCGTCAGTCGTTCGGAGATGATGAGGCGGGTTTGCAGCACGTCGGAGGCGATGGCGGCGATCTTCCGCACGTCCGCCTTTCCGAAGGTGACGAGAGACAGGGCGGGGTTGTCCTCGTCTCCCGCGATCAGAAGCTCCGAACAGACGATTCCCGCTTTCAGGAGGGCGACGTTGAGGCGGCGCTCCTTTTCCGAAGAGAAGGCGAGCGGCTCGCTCTGTTCAAGGGCGATGCTGCGCAGGATCTCGCTGACCCCCTGCGCCTGATTGGCGAGCAGCTGTCTCCCCGAAGCGGCGTTTTCCGTTTCCAGCATATATTTCCGATAGTCCCCGATCCGGCGGTTGACGGCATACAGCACGCCGCTCTGATTGACGCAGGCGTCGGCGAGCGCGGAGGGGATGTCGATGAGGCTGGTCTTGCCCTTGGCACAGCCGACGTCGATCAGCTTGTTGAGCTCCCCTTCCAGGCCGCGCGCCATGCAGGTGCGGTATTCGGGGCAGGACTTGCAGACGCTTTCGATGACGCATCCGCGTATGTATTCTTTGGCGCCCTCTTCCGCTTCGTTGGTGCCCAGCGCGGCAAAAGTGGTCTGTATCTCCCGGAACACGCCGGAAATTTCAAACAGCTGTTCCCCGATCGCCGCGCGGTTGCGGTTGATGGCGATGCGGGATAAATGCTTTTCCCGATAAAAGACGAGCTTGTTTTCCATCTTTCGGACGAGCGGCGCGGGGATGAGAAGGAAGAGCAGGGAAGGGATGAGCGCGCTGAGGAGGGTGCGGACGAGCGCGGAGGCGGGCAGGGAATAGACGCCGTCGAAATAGCCGTACAGGAAGAATACGCAAAGGAGCGCCAGTACTGCGGGGAGCCTGCCCGCCTTGATAAACAGCACGACGGCGATGCCGTACAGGAAAAAGCGTTCGGGGGAGATGTTTCCCACCAGCGCGGGCGGCAGGCTGAGGGCGAAGGCGCACACGAGCGCCGAAGCGTCTTTCGTGGCGCAGGCAAAGGTCAGCAAAACGAAAAATGCGATACCCATGTATGCGGTGACGCTCGCCGCGCGGCAGATCCCCACGCCGACGAGCACGAAGAACAGGACGCAGAAAACGAGTTCGTCCGCTTTCAGCCGGCATTTTAGAAGTTTTTTCAGCAGCGCTTTGAGGGCGACGGAAAAGAGGGCGGACAGGAGGAAAATGAGGACGGCAAGGAGGATTTTCTGGCTGATCCCGCCGAGCCCGAAAGGGAGGCGCAGGGGGATGTCGTAGGGGGTAAAGGGAGAAAAGGCGACGAAGAGGACGAGACAGAGGGAGAGGACGCCCAAGGAAGGTGCCGTCGGCTTTTTGCGCAGTTTCCGGCACAGGAAAAACACCCCTCCGAGCAATACCGCCTGCCCCGCGTAGACGGGCAGCACGGCGATAGAAAATCCGGAAAAACCGGAAAAGAGGTATAGCAGGGGAGAGACGACGGGATGGAGCCCGGCGGTCAGCATGGCATAGAGCAGGGCGAGGGAGAAAGGCTCGCCGTTGTCCCCGACGAAATAGAGCGCGAACATCGCCGCGAAAAGGGATATGTACAGCAGTACGGCGGACGCGCCGAATTTTTGCCGTTCGTTCATAAAGTGCCTCCGATTTTTCTTTCGGCATCCAATATAACAGAAAAACGGGGGCGAAATCCGGCGTGTTTTGTCATTTTTTGCCTTTGCCTGTGAAAAATGAAAAACGGCGCGGAGCGAAAGGCTCCGAACCGTTTTCCGGATATATGGGGGAAGATGATGAAAATATCGTATGTGCGGATTTATTCGGATGTGTTGAATCCGAGACTGATGAGGATGGCTTTGTTCACCCGGTTCATGGTGGAGCTGGGCAGTTCGCCGATGCGCTCCTTCAGGCGGCGTTTGTCGATGGTCCGTATCTGTTCCAGAAGGATGACGCTGTCCTTGGCAAGCCCGTAGGCGGAGGGCAGCTCGATGTGGGTCGGGAGCCGGGCTTTGTGGATCTTGCTCGTGACGGCGGCGGCGATGACGGTGGGGGAATACTTGTTTCCGACGTCGTTCTGGACGACGAGTACCGGGCGGATTCCTCCCTGTTCGCTGCCGACCACCGGAGACAGATCGGCATAGTAAAGTTCCCCGCGTTTCACGTTCATATTGATGCTCAAGACCTCCTGTCGCGAATCCGTCCGGGGGGACGGCCGCAGAGCAGCCGTCGTTTTCCGGACTTCCTCTCTGTCGTAGAAAAAGACTCCCTGATGCATTATATGTAAGGGCGGACTTTCTCTGTTCACCAGCAAGTATTCCCCGCCGTTCTGCCGTTTATACGTCCGCGGGGAAGATTTTTTCGGAAAATGCCGCAGGCGATCCGCGGGCGGGTCGGGAGGGATTTGCGGGAAACGGTTTACTTTTTCGGGAAAAAGTGTTATAATAAAAACGTTCCGCCCGCAAAGAAGGGCGGAGGCGTCGGTTTTTGAAGAGACCGGAAGGAGGGAAATAAGGTGAAGCGCTGCATTGTCTTTGCCGGAATCGCCGAAGAAAAATAAATTCAAAAGGAGATGTTTATTATGACGATTCCGGACAGCAAAAAAATATATCCCCGAAAAGGGGACGATACCATCGTGTATCTGCAAAACGTGATCAACGACCCGAATATCGAGGCGGGCGACTTTACTTTCTATAACGACTTCGTGCACGATCCGCGGGATTTTGAAAGGAATAACGTTCTGTATCATTATCCCATCAACCGCGACAAGCTGAAAATCGGGAAGTTTTGTTCGATCGCCTGCGGCGCGAAATTTCTCTTCAACGCCGCCAATCACGCGATGGGGTCTCTGTCCACCTATCCCTTTTCCATTTTTTACGACGAATGGGAACACGGACTGTGGGCGGATAAAGCCTGGGACAACAAGGGGGATATAGTGGTCGGCAACGACGTGTGGATCGGCTTCGAAGCCGTTATCCTCGCCGGCGTCACCATAGGCGACGGCGCGATTGTCGGCGCGCGGGCGGTCGTGACGAAGGACGTTCCGCCCTATACGATCGTCGGCGGCGTTCCCGCGCGTCCCATCCGCAAAAGGTTTTCCGAGGAGACGATCGAAAAACTTTCGGCGATGAAATGGTGGGATCTCCCGCCCGCCGAGATCCTGAAACGGATACCGTATATCCAATCGGGAAATGTCGGGGCGCTGGAAGAGATGTTCGGCTGAACGGGAAAGTCCGGAGAGAATTTTCTCTCCGGACTTTTCGGCAAAAGCAGAAAAAGCCGCAAAAACATTAAAAAAACGGGGTAAAAACGTTTGACAAACGCGAAAAAAAATACTATACTATGAAAGCAAATCGATAGAAGTCCGCCCGTCTTTCGGCGGGGCTGAGAAATGATATATGCGCCTTTAGCTCAATTGGATAGAGCGTTGGTCTACGGAACCAAAGGCTAGGGATTCGAGTTCCTTAAGGCGCGCCACAACACACCCGCAGGCATAAGCCTGCGGGTGTGTTGTCGTGCGCCAAGCAGGAACCGAATGTCCCGCCCCCTTGTGGGGGCGGGACATTCGTGCTTCAGCTTTGCGCGGAGCGCAAGCCTCCTTAAGGCGCGCCGTGTGATTCTCCCCCGCCCCCTTGTGGGGGCGGGACATTCGTGCTTCAGCTTTGCGCGGAGCGCAAGCCT
>DVGN01000032.1 GCA_018712725.1 Candidatus Scatosoma pullicola | reverse complement strand
CCTTCCACGCGCAAGGCGGCGGAGGAGGCCGTGCGGCTCGTGTTCCGGTATCTGGAACGGGCGTACGCGGACGGGAGGGACGGGGAAGCCCGCCGCGGCATGCAGAAGGCGGCGTATCTCTCGGGGCTGGCGTTCACAAAATCGTACGTCGGGTACGTCCACGCGATCGCCCATTCGCTGGGCGGGAAGTACAACATGTCGCACGGGCTGGCAAACGCGGTCATTCTGCCGCACATGCTCCGTCGGTACGGGTCGGCGGCGGCGCCGCGGCTGGCAAAACTCGCCTGGCGGACGGGGCTGGCGGATTCGGGCGAAGACATGTGTTCGGCGGCGGAAAAACTCATCGCCCGCATAGAGGCGCTGAACGGGGCTTTGGGAATTCCGCGCTCCCTTTCGGGCATCCGCGCAGAGGACATGCCGGAAATGGCGGCGCACGCCGCGGCGGAGGCGAATCCGCTCTATCCCGTGCCGCTGCTGCTGACGAAAAAACAGTTGGAGGAAATGTATATGACGATTTCCGAAAATCCCGGTTTCCCCATGGACGGGGCGGGAAAACAAGATTTCGACGCCGCCCTTTCGCGGCAGAAAGAATTTTTCTCTTCCGGCGTCACGCTGGATGTGTCCTATCGGATTTCCGCTCTCAAAAAGCTGTACGCCGCCATCCGCGAGGCGGAAGGGGAGATCTGCGAAGCGCTGAAAGCCGACCTCGGCAAGGGGCGGTTTGAAAGCTATATGTGCGAAGTGGGCATGACCTTGTCCGAGATCTCGTATATGATAAAGCACGCTAAAAAATTTTCGCGGGACAGGCGGGTGAAGACGCCGCTCGCGCAGTTCGCCGCCCGCAGTTTCGTGCGCAAGTCCCCGATGGGCTGCGTTCTCATCATGAGCCCCTGGAATTATCCGTTCATGCTGGCGATGGAGCCGCTCGCCGACGCGCTCGCCGCGGGAAATACAGCGATCGTCAAGCCCTCCGCCTATTCTCCCGCCGTATCCGAAGTCATAGCCCGCCTGATCGCGCGGGTGTTCCCGCCCGAATACGTCGCCGTCGCCAAAGGGGGCAGAGCGGAAAACGCCCGCCTTCTGGAAATGAAATTCGACAAGATTTTCTTTACGGGCAGCGTTTCGGTCGGCAAGGAGGTCATGCGCAAAGCCGCCGAAAATCTCGTGCCCGTCACTTTGGAGCTGGGCGGAAAAAGCCCCTGTATCGTGGACGAAACGGCGGACATTCCCCTGGCGGCAAAGCGGATCGTGTTCGGGAAATTTCTCAATCTCGGGCAGACCTGCGTCGCGCCCGATTATATCTGCGTTCACGAAAGCGTGAAGGAAAAATTCCTCTCCGAAGTCAAAAAACAGATCGCCCTGCAATATAAGGACGCGCTGGACGCGGACGATTACGGGAAGATCGTGAACAGGAAACATTTCGACCGCCTGTGCGGGCTGATCGACGACAGGAAAATCGTGTACGGCGGGGGCAGGGTTGAGACGAAGTGCAAAATCGAACCGACCGTCCTCGACGGGGTCGGCTGGGAGGACAAGGTGATGGGAGAGGAGATTTTCGGGCCGATCATGCCCGTCATCGCCTACGATAATTTTTCGGCGCTTCTGAAAAAGATCAATTCTCTGCCCTCCCCGCTCGCCTTTTATATCTTTTCTTCCGACAGGGGGCGCATCCGGCGGGCGCTTTCCGAATGCCGGTTCGGCGGCGGCTGCGTCAACGATACGATCATCCATCTCGCCACGAGCGAAATGGCGTTCGGCGGATTCGGGCCGAGCGGCATGGGAAGCTATCACGGCGAAAAGGGATTCGAGTGCTTTACCCACGAAAAGAGCATCGTGGACAAAAAGACCTTTATCGATCTGCCCATGCGCTATCGTCCGTATGAGGAGAGCAACGAAAAAATGCTGCGCATGTTTTTGAAATGACGGCGTTTCGGAAAGGCGAAAAGCCGGCAATAAAAATAAGAGGAAAACGCCCTGCGTCCGAGCGGATGCGGGGCGTGATTTTTTTTCGGAAACGTGGGGAAACCAATGGATAAAGGAAGGGGATAAAGAAAGGGAAAAAGGGGGAGAGAGCCGAAGGGACAGGGGAGCGGACAACACGGGCAAGGGGACGGCGGGGAAAAAGAGGCGGAGCGGGGCAGATATAAAAAGACGAGCGGGGGCGGCATAAAAAATCCCGAAGGCATTTGCCTTCGGGAAATTTTCGCTTGGGGAAAAATCAATAGTTTTCCGCTTTGATCTGGAAATAGCTCTTCGGATGGCTGCAGACGGGGCAGACTTCGGGCGCCTGCTTGCCGATGCAGATGTGGCCGCAGTTGGAGCACTGCCAGATCACGTCGCCGTCGCGGGAGAACACGACGCCGCCCTTGACGTTGTCGAGCAGGGCGAGATAGCGCTTTTCGTGCTCCGCTTCGATCGCCGCCACGCCGTCGAACAGGCGGGCGATGTCGTCAAAGCCCTCTTCGCGCGCCGTCTTGGCGAAATCCTTGTACATATCCGTCCATTCGTAGTTCTCGCCTTCGGCAGCCATGCGGAGGTTTTCCTCGGTGCCGGAAATTTCGCCGCCGTTGAGCAGCTTGTACCACATTTTCGCGTGTTCGCGCTCGTTCTTGGCGGTCTCTTCGAAGATCGCGGCGATCTGCATGTAGCCGTCTTTCTTCGCCTTGCTCGCGAAATAGGTGTACTTGTTGGTCGCCTGCGATTCGCCCGCAAACGCCGCCTGCAGGTTGGCTTCCGTCTTGCTTCCCTTCAGGGTTTTCACCTCTTCGAAAGCGGACGCGGGCGCCTTACACTTGGGGCAGAATTCGGGGGGCGTGTTCCCTTCGTGGACATAGCCGCAGACTTTGCAGATGAACTTTTTCATGATCCTTTACCTCGCTGTTTGATTTTTTTTCTTACCGATCTTGTCTCAGCCCTTATTGGGATTGAGGCTTATCAGGACTAAGTTTTAATAATGTAATTATAGTATAATACAAAACGCGGAATTTGTCAATGGTTTTGAGGAAAAAAGTTTGAAAAATTTTCGGGAGGGCGAATTTTGCGGATATAAAAAAAGGACTGCCGGGCGGGACAGTCCGAAAGGATACGGAGAAATCAGAAGCGCCTGCCGAGGAAAAGGCGCACGGCGCCCACCGCGTTTGCGATCAGAATGCAGGCGGGCAATATGTAGTAAAGAGCGGTGAACTGAGAGCCGAACAGGAAATATACAATGGCGATCGCGATGGCGGAAATGGCGAGATTGGAGAGAAAACCGCCCGTTTCGCGCCAGGAAAATTCTATGTCCGTCCAGAATTCTTTTATTTCATCCCAATGTCTCAACGTTATCCAAAGTTCATCGCTCGTTTCGAACATGATGGGGCCCATGAAGAAAGACCAGGCGAGCGTCGTGCAGATCAGCGTGGCGATTTGCAGCGAATCGGCACGGGAACTGTCCACGCCGACGTCGATGATCTTTCCGGCGATGACGAGGGAAGCGATGCTGAGCCCCACGCTGAGGACGGTGGCGAGAATGTAGGTGGAAAAGAGAAGTTTGATGAGAAAATAGAGAAGCACGATGCCGACGATGACGCCGATGATAGCGAGTACGACCATAATGTTTTCCTTTACGGTAAAATGTATTGTCTGTTTTGTACTTATAATAAGTATAGCACAAAAAGATTAAGAAGTCAAACAATATTCCCGTTTGGAAGAAAAAAACGGAAGGAAAACGGGTGAAAACGGAAAATTTCACATTCGGGCCGTTGGTATGCGATTGACAAAAGGGGGAAAAACTGTTACAATCATGAGTGCCCGCCCGAAGGGGCGGAAGGGAAACCGCCATGAAAAAGATGAACAAAAGACGCAAGGAGCGAATCGAGAGAAATATTCTGCGGGACAGGCACTATAAGGTGCTGATTTACAACCGCTTTATTATCACGCTGCTTCTGGTGCTGCTGCAGATCGTCGTGTACGCGCTCATTCTCGTGCATTATTACAACGGCTTCCGCGGCGTGATGATCACGATCGATATTCTCGCGCTCGTCTGCGTGCTGTATATCATAAACCGGAACGAAAAGCCGTCGTCCAAGCTGAACTGGGTCATCATGATCCTCGCCGCGCCCGTATTCGGGGTACCCATGTATTTACTTTTCGGAGAGGGGCGCCCGACGTATATCATGAACCGCAAGATCACGGCGGCCAAGCGGGTGAACGTAAAGCTGCTTTCCGAAGGGGACGCCGCGCAGGGCGGCAGGGACGGCGAAACCTCCCGCTATCTTTCCCGCTATGCGGGCTATCCCGCCTTTCGCGAAGGGGACGTGACCTATTATCCGTCGGGAAAGGAGATGTTTGCGGACATGCTCGCCGCGCTCGACGGGGCGGAAAAATTCATTCTCGCCGAGTATTTCATCATCGCGGGCGGGGTGATGTGGGACGAATTCCGGGAACGGCTCCTGAAAAAGGCGCGCGAAGGGGTGAAGGTGCTGGTCATTTACGACGACGTGGGCAGCCTGTTCGTCCTGCCCCCCAAATACGATAAATATCTCGAATATCTGCACCCGAATATCCGCTGTTTCCGCTTCAACCCCGCCGTGCCCGTCTTTACCATGCGCATGAACAACCGCGATCACAGAAAAATTCTCGTCGTGGACGGCAAGGCGGCGTTTACGGGCGGCATCAATCTGGCGGACGAATACATCGACGCCAAAAGGCGCTTCGGCTATTGGAAGGACACGGGCGTGCGCATCACCGGCCCCGCCGTCCATTCCTTTACCGTCATGTTCTTCAACCTCTGGAACGCCTTCCGGAAGGACAAAGAGGATGTTTCAAAGTTTCTTCCTGCCCCCGAAAAGGGCGGTAAAACTGCCTCTTCTTCCGGGGCGGAAGAGGGCGGCGAAAAGGCGGAAGAAATCCCTTCGGAAGAAAAATGCGGGGGGCAGGGGAGCGGCGAGCTTCTTATTCATCCTTACGACGATTCCCCGCTCGACAAGGAGAGCGTGGGGGAGACGGTGTATCTGGACATCATCAACCGCGCGAGCGATTACGTCTATATCTTTACCCCCTATCTCATTCTCGACGATTTCATGCGCGCGGCGATCTGCAACGCCGCCAAGCGGGGGGTGGACGTGCGTATCGTCACGCCCGGGATCCCCGACAAAAAGACGGTTTTCCGGCTTACCCGCTCCAATTACGGCCCCCTTCTCCGCGCGGGCGTGAAGATCTACGAATATACCCCCGGCTTTATTCATGCCAAGAGCATGGTCTCCGACGACAAATGCGCCGTGGTGGGGTCGATCAATCTCGACTACCGCAGCCTGTATCTGCACTTTGAAAACGCCGTGTATTTTTCCGGCTGCGACGCCGTGAAGGCGGTGAAAGAGGACGGGGAACGGACGTTTGCCGACTGCAAGTGCATTTCCTTAGACGATACCCGCCAGAGCTTTTTCGGGCGGTTGGTGGATGCGGTGTTGCGAGTATTCGAAACGCTGGTATAAAGTTTTATTCTGGCGAAACGCGAATCTACGTCGTTCTGCGTTGTCGGCTTTGCGGCTTCTTCGGGTCATGTACTTCTTGTGTACACTCCCCTCAGACTTCCGCAGCCTTCGCGCATAACTTGTATCTCCGCGTTTTAACGATGACCTTTCTGGTTTGATCGGGCGAAACGCGTATATACTACGCAATACATTGTCGCCCTTGCGTTTTTTTCCCTCTCCCCCCTGCCTCTTCTTATGGTAGAAAGGTGTCATACCCACCAATCATGCCTCCCCTTATGGTAAGGGGAGGTGTCGAGCAAAGCGAGACGGAGGGGATAAGAAAGCTGGATTTCAAGAAAACAAATAGAAACGCTGGCATAAATCCGCAAAAAGGGCGTCACTTGTTATCATTTTTTGCCCTTACGAAATGCGGAGCAGTTTCGGACGTGATTCATCGGACGGATACTGTGTCGCCTTTGCGCAGTCCTTAGGTCATGTACTTATTGCGTACACTCCCGTCGGACTTTACGCAGGCTCCTTGTCCCGTCCGCG
>DVGN01000031.1 GCA_018712725.1 Candidatus Scatosoma pullicola | reverse complement strand
CCCGCCGCGGCTTTCGGCGCTTCCCGCGGCAGAAATCCGGGATCGAAATACACGTTGCCGCCCGTCACCTCTTCGTCGGGGGGCGCTTCTTCGAGCGGGGGCGGCTCCTCCGGATCCTCCCTGCCCGCCGCCCGTGCCGCAGGCGTTTCCGTCCTCTCTTGCGCCGCCGGAAATTGCGGTGATCTCTCCCCTGCCCCCTTCTCTTCCGCATCCGGCTGCAGCGTATCGATTGCGGGAGAAGAGGAAAAATTCCCTTTCGCGAGCTTTTTTTCCAGCGCGTCGACGCGGGCGATAAGAGCTTCGATATCGTAATCGGCGGAGGGCATCGCCGCCTTCATCACCGCCGTTTCGAAGAGGATGCGGGGAGAGACGGAATAGCGCAACGCCGTCTCCGTGTCCGCGAAAATTTCCGTGGCGCGCAGCAGCCGATGCCCGTCCGTCTCCTTGGCGAGTTTCGCCACATCCGCAAACAGATCGCGGGGCAGGGCGAGAATTTTTTCCGCGTCCCGGCACATCTTTGCGACGGCGCAGGCGTTGAGGTAGTTCAGGACCTCTTTGAGCAGCATGCCCACGCTCTTGCCCCCGGCGAGGATCTCCTCCGTCCGCGAAAACGCCCCGCCGACGTCCTCCGACAGCATCGCCGCGCAGAGGGCGCCCGTCTCGGCAAACCCCGCGCCGCCCAGAACGGAGGTCACATCCGCATAGGTGAGCTTGCCCGCGCTGTACGAAACGCAGGTGTCCGCGAGCGAGAGCATATCCCGGACGCTCCCCGCGCCCGCCCGGGCGATCGCCGAAACCGCCTCCTCTTCGTAGGGCTTCCCGATCTCGTCCAGGACGTATTTCAGCCGCTTTTCGAGATCCTCTTCGGGGATGAGCTTGAAATCGAACCGCATACAGCGGGAGAGGATGGTGGCGGGGATTTTCTGCGCTTCGGTGGTGGCGAGGATGAACACGGCGTGCGCGGGCGGCTCTTCCAGCGTCTTCAACAGGGCGTTGAAAGCGCCCGCGGAGAGCATGTGCACTTCGTCGATGATATACACCTTATATCTGCCCGCGACGGGCGGATACTGCACCTTTTCCCGCAGGTCCCGCATCTCGTCCACGCCGTTGTTGGACGCCGCGTCGATTTCGGCGATGTCCAGATTGGCGGGATCGGCAAGCGCACGGCAGGTCGCGCATCTGCCGCAGGGAGAGCCGTTTACGGGGCGTTCGCAGTTGATGGCGGCGGCGAAGATCTTCGCCACGCTCGTCTTGCCCGTCCCCCGCGGGCCGCAGAACAGATAGGCGTGCCCCACTTTGCCCGTCTCCACCTGATTTTTCAGCACCGTCACCACGTGTTCCTGCCGCACGACGTCGTCGAGCGTCGCGGGGCGGAATTTCCTGTAAAGCGCCAGATAAGCCATTTTTCCCGATCGTCCTCCCGTTCTTATCCTCTTTCGAATGTCCCCGGATCCAAACATCCGGACAAAGCCTGCGGACGGTTCAGCGCCCGAGCAGCTTTTGCAGCTTTTTCTTGCTGCGCTGAATCGCGTTGTCCACGCTCTTCTCACCCCTGCCCGTCGCTTCGCAGATCTCCGCGCAGCTGAATCCGTCCATGTACATCACGGTCACGCGGAATTCGAAATCGGAGAGTTCCCTGCCCATCTTCTGCAAAAACTCCCGCCGGTCCTCCCCGCGGATGACCTCCTCTTCGGGGCTGGAAACGGGCATCTCCCATTCCGACTGAAAGAGGGATACATAGTTGTTCAAAGGCACGTTTTTCTTGCGCGCAGACGCCTTCACGGCGTCGATGATGCGGCGGGAGACGCACAGGGAGGCGAAGTTTTTGAAACTCATGCTCCCTTCCCGGTCGGGGCGGTATTCGCCTACGGCGCGGTACAGCCCGATCATCCCTTCCTGGATGAGATCCTCCGTCTCCCCGCCCACGAGAAAAAAGCCCCGCGCACGGCCGCGCACCAGCCCCGCGTACCGCGACAGAAGCTCTTCCGTCGCCTGCTTGTCCCCGCCCTGCGCGAGACCCACCAGCTCTTCGTCCGGGCGTTCGTTTTCCGATGATCTCTCCCCTGCCCCCTCCTTTTTCATTCCCGACGCCTCCGCACCGCCTCATAAGCCGCGACGCCGAGCGCCACGGACGCGTTGAGGGAATTGACCTTTCCGTACAGGGGAATGGAGAGAATTTTGTCGCACCGCTCTTTGGTCAGCCGCCGCACGCCCGAATCCTCCCCGCCCACGACGAGGGCGATATTGCCGGAAAAGTCCTCTTTATAGATGTCCTCGCCCCCCGCTTCGAGGGCGTACACCCAATAGCCGCTTTTTTTCAGTGTCTCGACGGCGGAGACGAGATTGGGCACGCGCGCCACTTTCATGTGCTCCGCCGCGCCCGCGGAAATGCGGATGACGCTTTCCGTCACCGACGCGCTGCCCGCCTTGGGAATGACGACGCCGTCCGCGCCCGCGCACTCCGCCACGCGCAGGATGCTGCCGAGATTGTGCACGTCCTCTATGCCGTCGCAAAGGACGATAAATCCGCCCCTGTCGGGGTCTTTTTTCTCGCGGATGATGTCGTCGAGATCGTAATATTCGTACTCGGTCGTAAAGGCGATGACCCCCTGATGCCGGCGGCTTTCGCTCTCTTTGTCGAGTACGGCGCGCTCGGCGAACTGCACGCGGATGCCCCGCTTTCTCGCCTCCGCGAAGAGGACGGAAAGGGAACCCTGCGCCCCCTTTTCCATGAGAATTTTATCGATGTTTCTGTCCGTCTTGAGCAATTCCGCGACGGCGTTTCTTCCTTCCGTTTTCATCCTTTATCTACCCGGTTTGAATGGTTTTTCCGCGCTCTGAATATGATACGAATCGTCGTCCGACGCGAGCAGCTCGCCGATCCGGGCATAATCGCCCGTCAGGTACAAAAAGCCGAGCACCGCTTCGAACCCGGTGGAGCGGTTGTATTCCGCGACGGAGGCGCTTTTGCTCTTCGTGCCCTTTTTGGCGTTCCTGCCGCGGCGGAAAATTTCCGCCTCTTCTTCGGTAAAGCGGGGGAGCAGGGTTTCGAGAAAGCCGCTCTGTCCGTGCGCCGAAACGACTTTTGCCGCCGCCCGCTGGAAATCGGCAGCTTTTCCCCCGCCCGAGAGAACCAACCTCTCCCGCACGTACAGGGAATACGCCGCGTCCCCCACGAACGCCAGAACGACGGGATTTATCCGCTTCGCCTCTTCTTTCGACAGAAAGTCCGATCCGAACACCTCTCCCTCCCTTTCGGCGGGAACAAAGCGCCCTTTTCCTTTCGCCCGATCCCTTTGCCGCGCTATCTATTATAGCACACCCGCGCAAAAATTACAAGCGATTAACGGGCGGTTGTCAGCCGCCCGTCCTTCAAATTCCCCGTTTTTGCCGCCGCCGGAGCGCCTTCCGCGCCCCTTTAAGCGGTTATACCCTTTCCGCGCTCCTCTCCCTTCACGCGCCCGAAACCGCCGAAAGATACCCCGCAAATCCCTCCAAAACGGCTTGCGCCAGGCTCTTGTGGAAGGCTTCCGTGACGAGCAGCGCTTCGTCCGCGCCGTTGGACAGAAATCCGCACTCGACGATGACGGAGGGATAATCGGTGCATGTGAGCATATAATAATTCCCCGACGCCGCCCTGCGGGGAGAGGCGCCTTCGCCGCGGTAGAGGGCGTTGAGCCGCTCCTGAATGCTCTCGGCGAGCCTCTGCCCCGTTTCGCTCTCTTTGCGGTAAAACACCTGCCCGCCGCGGGTGACGCGGGTGGGATAAAAATTCTGGTGGACGGAAATGACGGCGGCGGGCTTTGCCTCTTCGATGATCTCCTTCCGACGGAGCATATCCCGCTTCTTATACCCCTTGGTCGCCGCGCCGTACAATCCCGCAGACGTCTTGCGGGTGAGGACGACTTCGAAGCCCGCCCGCTCGAATGCGGATTTGATCTCCATGGTCACGGCGAGATTGATTTCGCTCTCCTTTACCCCCGTATCCCTGCCCGTGACGCCCCCGTCCACGCCGCCGTGCCCCGCGTCCAAAACCACGCACAGGGAGGCGGGCATCGCGAATACCGGCACGGACAGCGCGCCGATACAGAGGGCGCACGCCGCGATAAATCCGCTCGCCACCACGGTAAACAACAAAATGCCCCACTTCGTCTTTGTTCCGGTTTTCTTCATACGGTTATAGTATATGAATGCTTTTTTCCGGCTATACCCGCGCGTCCAAAGGCAGACTGAGGGATTGTCCGCCCGGTTTCCGATTTGCTGTATTGAAAACCGACCTTCTTATCCCCTCCGGTGCTTCGCACCACCTCCCCTTACCATAAGGGGAGGCAGGGTGGTGGGGCGACACGCCCTTTCCATAAGGGGAGGCAAGAAGGAAGAAACGCGACACCTCCCCTTACCATAAGGGGAGGTGATTTCTATTATGGCTCCCTTGTGCAAAGGGGCGGCAACGCACGCCTCTACCCCTGGCTCCCTTGTGCAAAGGGAGCCGGCAGCCGCATGGCTGACTGAGGGATTGTCTCCTGCGGTTATTTCTCCGCTTTTATCTTTGCCTTTTCGGGCTTTTCCGGGTTCTCCGCGTTTTCCTCTTTTTTCGCCGTCTCCGACATCCCGGCGGCGGGCGGCGGATCGGGCGAAACGGCGATGCGTTCGGCAAATTCGACGGCAAAGGAATAGTTTTCCGCCTCCTTCATGAGTTCCGCGCAGATCTCTTCGGCGTGCGAAGTGCCGATGCGTTCGACGCCCGCGGCGATGAGGGCTTTATAGTCCGCCGCCGTCTCCACTTCCGTCACTTCCAGCATACAGCTGTCGTGCAATTCCTTTTTCAATCTGCCGCAATCGGGGAAAAAGGGCACCGAAAGGAACTTCGCGCCGCACTCCGACGCCATCCGCCCGATGCGCAGCATCTCCTCCGCGGTCATCGATTTGTCCGCGCGCACCTTGACGATCGCCCGTCTCGCCTTGCGGCTGACCCGCCTGATCTCGCGACGCACGTCCCCCGTCCTGCCGTTTTTCAGAAGCGCGGCGCTCAGAACGAGGGTGATTTCGCCCGCGCCGGCGCGGACGGCGAGCTTTGCCTCATATGCCTTGACCTTGGCGAGCGTCTCGCCCGTTCCGCCCACGATGCAGTCCACGGCGGCGCGGAAGCCGGGCATGCCTTTCAGCGCCGCGACGTATAAAGGACCCACCCGCACCGCCGCCGCATTGACGCGGGAGGCGGCGTCGGAAATCTTTTTGAGTTCCGCGGGCGAAATTCCCTGTCCCGCGCTCAGTTCTGCCCGCGTGAGGGCGGAAAGCACTTCGGAAATGCGTTTCTGCCGCTTGTATGCACAAAATTCCTCCGCCTCCGCCGGCGAGAGGAGAATGCCCGAATTTTTCCCCGGGAAGGCGCCCGGCATCGTCACGTTGTTTTCCATACCCGGAGTATGCGGCAAGAAAAGCCGATTTATACCAAAATCCGCCCCTTTATGACACTACGGTTATGATATACTTTCCGCATGAAAAATACACTGTACGGCGCCCTTTTAAGCGCCTTTCCCGGCGGAGCGTTCTGGCTCCTGTTTCTGTTTTTCGTCTGTTTTTTCGGAATACATATCGTGCGGCTGGCAAAGATCGGCTGGCAGTACCGCAAGGGCGCCCCCAAACCCGCCCCGAAGGCGGAGGAAAAACCGCGCCCCGCGCCCCAGCCGCAGGCGCAGGCGCCGCAGACTCCGCAAGCCCCGCCCGAGCCCGTCTATTACATCGTGGAGCGCAAGCGCAAGCGCCCGCGCGAGACCTATTCGACGCCCCGCGAAATCCGCTTCAAATAACCCGCCGCGTCCTTTGCGGCCGTGGTCTTTATCTTCAAGAAGGTATCTTGAAAAAGGGGCAGAGTGTGCGCCCGACGCAACCCTGCCCCCGCGATATTATAAAAAATCGGGAAATGCCTTCCCGAAAAAACGCCGTAAAGGCAGCTGACGCCGGGGCGCCGCCATTTGCGGCGTCCCGGCGCTTCCGCATACACTCCGCAGTTATTTATCCCCTTCGCCTTCCGCGTTCGGATCGACGTACTTTTCAAGATTGCCGCCGTCCTCCCAAAGCCGTTCGAGATGATAAAAGAGCCTGGTTTCGTCGTTGAAGATATGCACGATGACGTCCCCGTAGTCGATGACCGCCCAGCGCCCGTCGCGCACCCCTTCCGTGCGGGTGGGCTGAACGCCGTACTCCTTCTCGAGCTGTTCCTCCACCCGTTCGCCGAGGGCGCGTATCTGGGTGGAACTCGTGCCGCTCGCCAGCACGAAATAGTCGCAGAGGACGGTTTTGTCCCGCACGTAAATGGTGACGATGTCCCGTCCCCGCCTGTCCGCAAGCGCCTTGCACGCCGCGAGTGCCAATTCCTTACTCGTGATTTCCGCCATAATTTTTCTCCTTCTTTTTCAGATTTTCCGCTTTATAATATTCGTATGCCTCCCGCGTGAGAGGATAGATCTCTCCCCCCTTTTCTCCGAGATAGGCAAGGGTGTCTTTCAAAGATTCCTCCATGCACTCGTCCAATCCCTCCTTCCCCTTGGCAAACAGGGCGCGCAGTCTGTCCACGCCGTCGTAAGTTCTGCCCTCTTCCAGAAGGTCGGCCAAAAAGACGAGCTTCCCGAGCGCCGTCATCTCCCTTCTGCCGCTCGTGTGGTAACGGATCGCGTCCAGCACCCCTTCGTCCGTCACCCCCAATTTTTCCGCGACATACGCGCCCGCGTACTGATGCAGAACGGGGCCCGGCACGTCGGGGGGCGGGAGGAAGCCGGAAAGATAAGGGGAATCGGGGGGCAGATTTTTCGCGCAGTCGTGAAAGAGCGCCGCCGTCACCGCCCTTTTCTCGTCCACGCCGAGCGGTTTGGCGCGCTCCGCCGCCAGAAAGGCGACGCGGATGCTGTGCGCCCGGCGGGAGGGTTTTTCGAGCGAAAGCGCCTTTTCCGCGTTCGGGATCCGATACAGGCCTTTCCCGGCGAGATAGGCAGCGACCTCTTTCCCCGTATAGGGCGACACGTCCTCCCCCGCCGCCGCCAGCACCCGGATGCGGGTGGAAGAGACCTCTTTCCCTTCGTAGGGAATGACGGCAAACGGCTTCTGAAAGCGGGCGGCAAACGCCTTTTCCTCCGCTTCCGCCCAGCCCTTCTTTTCCGCGCGGGCGCAGACGGCGAGCGTCGCGTTTTGCAGGATGTCCTCCGGCTCCCGCCAGGTGGGGAAATCGCGCAGCATATCCGTGCCGACCAGCCAGAAAAGTTCCCCTTCGGGATCCTCCGCCTTGAAGTGGCGGCAGGTGAGATAAGTGTAACTCGTCCCTCCCCTGGTTATCTCGTAATCGCTCACCTCCGCACCGGGGACGTCCCGGAAGGCGATGCGGCACATCGCGAGACGGTCGGCGTCGGAGGAAAGGACTTTGTCCCTTTTATGCGGGGGCGTATGCGCGGGCATGACCAAAAGCCGATCGAGCCGGAGGGATTTCACCGCGCTTTCGGCAAGCCGGACGTGCTCCGCGTGGACGGGATCGAAAGATCCCCCGAAAATTCCTGTTCTCATACTTTCATTATACTACATATTTACGGATTTTTCAAGGTTTAACCGAAAAAATTTCGGTCAAAAATACAGATATGAAAAAATCCGCCTTTATTTCCGATCTTCTCTTCGCCTTCGGCGCGGCGTTTCTGCCCGCCCTGTGCTTTTTGCGCTTCCGGCGTTTCCCCCTGTCCGCGGCGTTGTTTCTGTCGGCGGTCATCGGGCTGTTTGCCGCGGGCGCCGTCTTTTTCGTCCTGCGCCGCAAGCGGGAAAAGTTCTGCCTTGCCAAAAAGGACGAAGAGGAAAAGGAAAAGCTGCTCTTTCACCTCTCTTTGCAGAGCGAAGAAAAGGTCGCCGGCGGATTTGCCAAATTCTTCTCTTCCCACGACGAAGAGGGCAAGGAGCGGGAAACGCCCTGCGCCGCGCGGGTCGGAAAGACGCGGGGAAAGGCGTTTGTGGAAACGGAATCGGAGGACTTTTTCCCCTTCTTTTCCCTCTGCCCGCCCGACGCCGACAAAATCGCGCCCGTCCTCGGAAAAAAGGAAGAAAGGCAAAAGGTACTCCTTTGCGGCGACATCTCCCCGCAGGCGGAAGGGCTGTGCGCCCGCTTCGGCATCCGCGTCCTCAAAGGGACGGACGTATATAAAATGCTGAAAAAGGGAAACGCGCTGCCCGAAAATTACATCCTGCCGCCGCCCCCGAAAAAAGGACAGAAAAGGCGGCTCTGGTTTGCCAAGGGCAACAGCCGCCGCTTTCTTCTCGGCGGCGTACTCATTCTTTTGACCTCTCTCATCACACCCTTCCCCTTTTATTACCTGATTACGGGAAGCGCGCTCGTCGTCGCCGCCGTACTCGTCCGCATCTTCGGCTATCGATGACCGCCCTTTTTGCCGATTGATTTTAACGCTTCCATTTGCCTTATCGCCCCCGGCTTTCTTATCCCCTCCGTCTCGCCCCGCTCGACACCTCCCCTTACATTTCCGTTTCGTTAAATTTTTTCGGAGAAAAAATTTAACGAGAGTCTGCGGAAAATTTTACAAGACAGACACCGGCGACACGCCGCCATGCGGCTGACTGCCGGTTTCTTTCCTCTCTCGCCTGCGGCTCGTTTCACCTTGTTTCCAGTCTTCACAAGGGCAAAAAGGACATAACAAGTGACGCCCTTTTTGCGGATTTATAACAGCGTTTCTATTTGTTTTATTGAAATTCGGCTTTCTTATCCCCTCCGGTGCTACGCACCACCTCCCCTTTCCAAAAGGGGCGACATGGATATGGTGGGTACGACACCTCCCCTTATGGTAAGGGGAGGCATGAGTGGGTGGCTCCGTGATACCCCTCCTTACCATAAAGGAAAGCAGGGGGTGGCGGGAAAGGGGCAGGAGACACCGCCTGCTATCAGGGAGGCAGGGGTGGCGGATAAAGGGGAGGCAGGAGGTGAGGAGGAACGCATCTTACAATAAAAGGGCAGGGAGAGAGGGCAAAAGCAAGCCCGGCAATGTATTGCGACGCAGATATGCGTTTTCCCCCGAATAAAACAGCAAGACCTGAGGGATTCTGCCCGATATTCTCCCAAAAAATATGCGGTGTGAATCTGCAACGATCCGCACCGCATAAAAATTAAACCCGCAAAAAGATTTCCCCTTCCGCTGACGCGATTTTTTATTTGCATCGCCTTCCGTAATATAAAACCGACACTTTCCAAAACTGTAAACGCATTATTCTAAATCGGACAGTCCTTTTTGGGCGAGTGCGATATATTTCTTATAACAACTCGCATAATTCGCCTTCCTGTATTCCGATTCGGAAAATCGAATCCAGTCCAACTCTTCGGGATGTAAAAATTTTTGTATATAGCCGCGATATTTCGCGTCCCTTTTATCTATCATATATTCCAAAGCGTTCAACGAACACCAATACTTATCCTCTTCATTCGGCTTCCCTATCCACGCCTGCGGGATTTTATTTTCCCTTCCGATCAGATTGAATATAGCTTCATCGGCTTCGGAAATTTTCATTTTACCCAGCATTTTGATAATGCTTGCCAACGCCGTGGTCGGCGGCATCCGCAGCAATTCGACGTATAAATCGATGTGCTTTTCGCTCGCTATTCTTGCAATCGTATCGCATAAATCCAGAAGCAGCAATTCGTCAAGAGGTTCCGAATATCGATTGTCGTTGTAAAATTTATACTCGTCGACGAGAGCGGGAACCGCCTCATCATAGCCCCGAACCCCCAAAGCCGACAACAGAAATATTTTATTCTTATCGCTGTGCAATCTGTCCGTATGGCTCAGAATAATCGGGATTACCCTCTTGTCTGCCTCCGTAAAAGGCGAAACGTCGTAATACCAGAATTTTAATCTGACGCCCTCCGGCTTCAGCTTTTGATTCAGCTCTTTCAGAACAGCCCTATCCTGCCGGTCTTCGCTGCGCATCGCGTTTTCCCTTATTCTTTCAGCGAGAGAAAGGCGTCGGACAGATAGAGGATCTCGTCGGAGGCGGTCATCGAATATTCCCCCGTCTCCTCCGCGGCGAACTCCGCCGCTTTCCCCGCGAGCCACGCGCCCGCTCTGCCGCCGTCGAAGGCGGACATCCCCTGCGCGCACAGCCCCGCAATGAGCCCCGAAAGCACGTCGCCGCTCCCCCCTTTCGCCTGTCCGGAAGAGCCGCTGCAGCTGACCGTCGTCCGCTTTCCGTCCGAAACGACGGTGGCCGCCCCTTTCAGAAGCACGGACGCCCCCAACGCCTCCGCGAGCGCGGCGGGCGTGGAAATCTCTTGGGCGCAGGCGTCCGCAAGGCGGGAAAATTCCTTGGGATGCGGCGTCAGAAGCACGTCACACTTTTTCTCCGCGAAGATCTCTTCCAGCCTGCCCCTGCCGTATTTCGCCAGGCTGTTCAGCGCGTCCGCGTCCAGGATCAGCCGTCCCGTATAGCGGGAGAGCAGGTACGCGACCCCTTCGAACACCCCTTCGCAGACCTCCGTTCCCATGCCGATCGCGACCGAATCGGCGTCGAGCAGTTTTTCGAAATTTTTCTCCGTGAACGCAACCCTGCCCCCGTCCGATACGGGCGAAAGCAGCACTTCGGGCAATTTCAGGGCATAGAGGGGCAGAATGGCTTCGGGCAAAAACAGGCAGGTATAGCCGCAGCCGCTCCGAAGCGCCGCCGCAGCCGCGAGATACGCCGCACCCGTATATCTTTCGCTGCCCGCGACGATCGCCGCCCTTCCGTAACTCCCCTTATGGCTGTTCCGGCGGCGGGGCGGCAAAATGTCCGCGACCTCCTCCCGATCGGTAAGAAAGGCATAGCTTTCCGGTTCGGGCAGAGGGATGCCGATATCCGCGCGTACCGCTTCGCCCGCAAAATCGGGGCCGTCGCCCAAAAAGACACCCGTCTTGTACTCCCCGATGCAGAGGGTCCTGTCCGCCTTTACGGCGCGCTTTGCCGCCCTGCCGTCCGTTCCCGACACGCCCGACGGGACGTCCGCGGCAAGCACTTTTTCGGCAACCGAATTGACGTAATCGATCGCCGCGGCGGATTTCCCCGTCGGCTCGCCGTGAAAGCCCGTCCCGAACAGGCAGTCCACCGCCAGCGCGAAACGCCGCCTGGGGAAGACGGAAAACACCTCTCCCCCCGCCTTTTCGAATTTATTCCGGCTGACCCGGCATTCCTCCGTCATCCGGTCGGCGATGCAGACGACCGCCGCGCTCCGCCCCCTTTCGCGCAGGACGCGGGCGCACACGAAGCCGTCCCCGCCGTTGTTTCCGCCGCCGCACACGACGACGATGTCCCCTTGGGGGCACATGTCCTCCGCCTCGTCGGCGAGCGCCGCGCCCGCCCGTTCCATCAGCGTAATCGACGGGATTCCCGCCCGTCCGATCGCGAATTCGTCCGCCTCCCGCATCTGTTCGGCAGTGAGAATATACTTCATGTCCTTTCCTCCCTCAGTTTTATTTTTTTACTTTTCTGTTATCCGTTTTTGCCCTTGTCCGCCGCGAAGTTCCCCTTCGCCGCGGAGCGCAAAGAAACCTCCGCCGCGGAAAACCGCCGCTCCCCCGACGGGGTTTTTGCGAGAAGTCCGCCCCGTTCGTCTACGGAAAGGAGGCGTACAGGTATGCGTTCATCGCCGCAGACGACCACCGCTTCCTCCCCCATGCCGATCAGGCGGGAGAGATATTCTCCCATCGGAAAGCGCTTTCCCGTCTCTTCGGCGAGCGTCTCTTCCACCTCTTCGCGGCAAAAGGGATGCCCCGCCGCCTCTTTCATGGAAATCGCGATGCCCCGAAGTTCAAAGGGCAGATCGTTGTTGACGTTCAGCCCGATGCCCACGATGCTGCGGGAGAGAAAACGCCCGGAAAAGGTGTTTTCGATGAGGATGCCGCAGATCTTTCTGCCCGATACATAGATGTCGTTGGGCCATTTGATGCCCGGAGCAAGCCCGGATCTTTCCAGCGTGCGGCACACGGCGACGGAGGCGTTCGCCATGACGAGAAAGGCGTCTTCGGCGGGGAAATTTTCGGGGAAAGTGCGTCTCGTCAAATACACGCCCCCTTCGTCCGAGACAAAGCTCCTGCCCTTGGTGCCCTTTCCGCCCGTCTGCCGTCTCGCCGTGACGACGGCGTTTCTGCCCGGCAGCGACCTGATATATACGTTGGTGGAATCCACCTCTTCCAGACGGATATACGCCGCGCCGTCCGCGGTCGTCGCAGGCGCCCCGTGCGTCTTTTCGCCCGCCGCGCTTCCGCCCTTTATCCCGTTCGCCCCGTCCGTTCCGATCATTCTTCCTCTCCCGTGTCCCCGAACGCCGCCACGGCTTCCCGCGCGGTATCCCCGTCAAATCCCTTGCCGATCAGATACCTGTATGCCTTATACAGCGTCTGTCTGTCCGCCTCTTTGCCGCGGAGGTACTTCGAAAGCAGCTTTTTCGCCGTTTCCGCCTCCCCTTCCAGCCCGTCGAGCGCGGCGGAAATGTGTTCGTCGGAGACCCCTTTGGCTTTGAGTTCCGCCCGGATGAGCCGCGCGCCCTTGCGCTTTACGGCGGCTTCGGCGTATCTTCGGGCATACTGCCCGTCGTCGAGAAATCCGTATTCCGACATCTTTTGCAGGACGTAATCGGACACGGCGGGGAGATACCCCTTCCCCGCGAGATATTCCCGGATCTGCTTTTCCGTCTTCTGCGTCGCGGCGATGAAGTGCAGCGCCTTGTCGAGCGCGGTGCCCCGCTCGCTTTCGAGCTGAATTTCGGCAAGCCGCGCGGGATCGATCGTCTGCCCCGCTTTCAGGCGGCTGCGGACGGCGGCTTCCAACGTCAGGCCGCAGTAAAAGCGCCCGTCCACAAAGATATTGCATCTCGTCTTGTCCTTCACCTGCGGGGTGATCGCCGTAATCTCGCTCAAAAAAAACCGCCTCCGAACCCGTCCGCGGACGGCTGCGGCAGGCCCTTTTCCGCCGCCCGCCGCGCCCGCCGCTTTCATAAGAATATTGTAACACAATTATAAGCAAAAGTCAAACCCCAAATGCAAAAAAGCCCGCCTTTGCGATTGACTTTCCGCGCCGCCCCGTCTATAATAATAACGGAATTGCAATTTTTCAATCGGAGGAACAAATCGGATGACTAAGGAAGAATGGAACTCGCTGGGATTTGCCTACACCCGCACCCCCTATCGCTTCGTCGCCCGCTGGGCGGACGGGAAATGGGAGGAGGGGAAGCTCACCGAAAGCGCGGAGATCGTACTGAACGAGAGCGCGGGCGTTCTGCAATACGCCCAGACCTGCTTCGAAGGCATGAAGGCGTACACCGCAAAGGACGGGCGGATCGTCTGTTTCCGCCCCGACCTCAACGCCGAACGGATGGCGGATTCCGCGCGGGCGCTGGCGATGCCCGCCTATCCCGAAGACAAATTTCTGGACGCGGTGAAGCAGGTGATCGCCGCCAATCGGGAATTCGTACCCCCTTACGGCACGGACGCCGCGCTGTATCTCCGCCCCGCGATGTTCGCAACGGGCGCGGTGCTCGGGGTAAAGCCCGCGACGGAATACGAATTCCGCATCTTCGCCTCCCCCGTCGGCGCCTATTTCAAGGGAGGCGTGCGTGCCCTTTCCCTGTGCGTCTCCGATTTCGACCGCGCCGCGCCGCACGGGACGGGGAACGTCAAGGCGGGGCTCAACTACGCGATGAGCATGCGGGCGGGCGCAGAGGCGCACGCGCGCGGATTCGACGAAAATCTCTATCTCGACGCCGCGACGCGCACCTATGTGGAAGAGACGGGCGGGGCGAATTTCCTGTTCGTGACCAGGGACAAAAAACTCGTCACCCCCAAATCCGCCACCATCCTGCCCTCCGTCACCCGCCGCTCCCTCGAATACGTCGCGGAGCATTACCTGCACATCCCCGCGGAAGAACGCCCCGTCCCCTTTGCGGAAGTCCCTTCCTTTGCCGAATGCGGGCTATGCGGCACCGCCGCCGTCATCTCCCCCGTGGGGAAGATTGACGACCACGGAAAGGAGATCGTCTTTTCGGACGGAAACCCGGGACAGGTACTCATGAAACTCCGCGAGACGCTCGTCGGCATCCAGCACGGCGAAATTCCCGCGCCCGAAGGCTGGCTGTTTTACGTCGATTGACGCCTGCGGCGGAAAAATCGTTTACTTTCCGCGCAGGACGTGGTATAATGATTATGACAGAATAAAAGTGCGGCGCGGGCGCAATATGCGCCGCAGAAAATAAGGAGGCTCCCTTCGGGGGAATATTTACGATGGAAAAAGAAGAACGGCAATTTTACACGGTGGATTTCGACGGATTCAAGGCACAGCTGCCCATCCTGCCCCTGCCCGGCGGCATCAGGATCGCCTTTTTCAACCTGCACGGGGACAGCGCGCTCACCGAGCGGTGCGCGGAGATGCTCGCGGAAAAGGTGCAGGACTGCGAAGTCCTCATCACCGCGGAATCCAAGGGCTTGCAGCTCACCCACTGCGTCGCCCGCAATCTCGGCCAGCGCTTTTACGCCGTCGCGCGCAAGAGCAAAAAACTGTACATGCAGGACGGCATCGAAGTGACGATCGGCTCCTCCATCACCACGGGTCAGGAGCAGAAGCTCTACCTCTCCCGCCACGACGCGGAACTCCTCCGCGGCAGGCAGGTGGGGATTATAGACGACGTGGTATCCACGGGCGCGTCGCTCGCGGGGCTGGAAGCGCTCGTCCAGAAGGCGGGCGGCATCATCCGCAAAAAGGCGTTCGTGTTGGCGGAGGGCAGGGCGGCGCAGCGCCCCGACGTCGTCTATCTCAGAACCATCCCCGTCTTTGCGGACAACTAAATGGCAGAAAATGAAATCGTCAAATACATGGGTACGACAAATTGTCCCCCGCCGCATATGCGGCGGGGGACATATATCTTTCTTTTTCTATCTATCCGTTCATAAATGCACTGCATCGGACTTTCCGATTATAAGCTCTGCAGTAAAAGCGAAAAACTCAATCGCTGAGAGGCAATCCATCCACATCCGTATATTGACCGCACAGACAAAGAATCCCCTCGATAAGCCCCCAAATGCCGCCGACTCCGCAGGTGACCAGCGTCACGATAATCTGCGCCACCCCGCGCGACGTCTTTCCGAGATAAAAATTGTGCACGCCGTAGGCGCCGAGGAAAATGCCCAAAAGCCCCGCCGCAAGCTTGCTCTTGGAACTCTTTTTGGGCGGTTCGGGCGGTCTGTAATTAGAATCGGGTGTATAGACATACCCGCCGTTTCCGGGATTTTCCCCGCCGCCCGCATTTTCCGACGCGGCGCTCTGCCCGTTAAAATTGTTTTCAGTCTGTCCGCTGACAGACTGAGACCCGGTTACGGTGTCCGTAGCCGGGCGCTCGAACCGCGCCCCGCACTTGGTGCAGAAAACCGCATCGTCGTCCACCTGATTTCCGCAATGAGGACAAAACATCTTCTCTTTCCCTCCAAAATTTTATTCCCGACGTCTATAAAAACGTACGCAGACAATAATCGGCAATCCATCCGATCAGGATCGCCGCCAACGCCCCGGCGTTGCACCGGCGGTCTTTCAGCAGCCGGAAATCGGCGCAGAAATACAGCCATAAAACGGGAAGCGTCCAGACCATACCGTGCTGTGCCACCGCCGCAGAAAGGTCCCCCGCAAGCAGCTCCCGCACCGCATGCGTCATCCCGCACCCCAGACAGGACACTCCCGTCAGCGCCCGAAAGGGACAGACGTAACCGACGAACACCGAAACGAGCGCTACGGCAAAAACCGCCGCAGTCACGGCTGCTTTCAGTCCCGGATCGGACACGCGAAACCCCTTCTCCCGCCTTTCGAGCTTTCCATATACTATTATATCACGCATTTCTCCGATTGTCAACTCCGAAAACAAAAAAAGATAAACGATTTCTAAACAATCACGGCTTTTCCCAGCCGAGCGAACGCTGTACGGCGCGGTGCCACCCGTCCAGCTTTTTCTTTCTCTCCCCTTCGTCCATGTCCGGGAAATATCTCGCCTCTTCCGCGCGCAGCGCCCGGATCTGCTCCCGATCCCGCCACACGCCCGCGGCGAGCCCCGCGAGCGAAGCGGCGCCCAACGCCGTCGTCTCGTGCACGGCGGGGCGGATGACTTCCTTGCCGAGGATGTCCGCCTGGAACTGCATCAGAAAGCCGTCTCTCGACGCGCCGCCGTCCGCTTTGAGATATTTGAGGGCTTCGCCCGTGTCCCGCTCCATCGCCGCCACGAGATCGGCGGACTGGTAGGCGATAGACTCCTGCGCGGCGCGGATGATATGCTCGCGGCGGGTGCCGCGGGTGATCCCGAAAATGCTCCCGCGCGCGTACATGTCCCAATAGGGCGCGCCGATCCCCGTAAAGGCGGGAACGATGTACACCCCGCCCGTGTCCGGCACCTTGCGCGCGTAATACTCCGCGGCCCGGCTGTCCGTGAAAAACCGCATCTCGTCCCGCAGCCACTGGATGACCGCCCCGCCGATAAAGACGCTCCCCTCCAAAGCGTACTGCGGCTTTTCCCCGCGCAGGGTCGCCGCGACGGTGGAAAGCAGGCCGTTTTGGCTGACCGGGCGCTTCTCCCCCGCGTTGACGAGCAGAAAGCACCCCGTGCCGTAGGTGTTCTTCGCCTCCCCCCTTTCAAAACAGCACTGACCGAACAGCGCCGCCTGCTGATCCCCCGCAATTCCCGCGATAGGTACAGACATGCCCCCCACGTTTGCCGTTCCGTACACCTCCCCCGAAGAGCGCACTTCGGGAAGGAGCGAACGCGGGATGCCGAACAGGGACAGAAGTTCGTCGTCCCAATCGAGCGCGTCGATATTGAAGAGCATGGTGCGGGAGGCGTTGGTGCGGTCGGTGACGTGCGCCTTTCCGCCCGTCAGTTTCCATACCAGCCAGGTATCCACCGTCCCGAACAACAGCTCTCCCCGCTCCGCGCGCTCCCGCGCCCCCTCCACGTTGTCGAGAATCCATTTGATCTTGCTCGCGGAAAAATAGGCGTCGGGGATCAGACCCGTCTTTTGCCTGATCATTTCCGAATGCCCCTCCCGCTCCAGCGCTTCGATGATGGGCGCCGTCCGACGGCACTGCCAGACGATCGCGTTACAGACGGGTTTGCCCGTCTCCCGATCCCATACAATCGTCGTTTCCCGCTGGTTGGTGATGCCGATGGCGGCGATGTCCTCCGGGTCTATGCCGCTGCGGGCGACGACTTCCATCATCACGCCGTACTGGCTGGACCAGATGTCCATGGGGTCGTGTTCCACCCATCCCTCCCGGGGATAGATCTGCGGAAATTCGCGGTTGAGGATGGACACGATTTTCTGATTTTCGTCCACCAGCGCCGCGCGCGAAGAAGTCGTTCCCTGATCGAGTGCCAAGACATATTTCATCTTTTTTCTCCCTTTTTGTCGGATTTTGCCGAAAAAATCCCTTCGACGGCGTTCGGCAAATCCCGACTTTTTTCTTTATTCTGATACATGCCCCCTTTCGCATATGTTCCCTTTTCGGGAACGCATGCGCGGCGGGGCATATGTCCGCCGACAAAAAACGCCCTTTTTTGCGCGCCGCTCTTTTGGGACTTATCCGGAACTTATCCGGAACTTATTCGGGGCGCTCTTCCTCCGCCTCTTCCGCGACGATCTCCTCCTCCGAGCCGACGGGAGCGGCATTTTCCGCCGCCTTGCGCCGCTCGAACGCATGCACCCAGTCGGATTTGAGATAATAGATGAGAAAAATGGCGGAACTGAGCCCCCAGGTAAGCGGATACGCCCAGAAGATGACGGAAATATCGTCGACAAAGCGCACGATGATGCTGATGTAGACGATGCGGATGAGGCACCAGCAGGCGAGCATGATGATCATGGGCACGGTCGCCTTGCCCGCGCCCCGGCAGATGCCCGCGATACAATGCGAATAGGCGAGCAGGAAATAGAACAGCGCCTCCGTGCGCGCCTGACGGGTGCCGATGCGGATGATCTCCTCCACCTGCAAAGCCTGTTCGGGATCGCTCCGATCGATAAACAGGGATACCAGGTAAGGGGCGAGCGCGAAAATAAGCACGCCGATCACCTCCGCCATGACCACCGAGCAGAGAATGCCGAAGCGTGCGCCGGATCTGGCGCGGTCAAATTTTTTGGCGCCTAAATTCTGCCCGATAAAGGTCGTCAGGGAGAGGGAGAAAGAGGTGATGGGCAGAAAGGCAAAGCCCTCCACGCGGGAATAGCTGCCGTTGCCCGCCATCGCGGCGGAGCCGAACACGTTTATGTTGGACTGCACGACGACGTTGGCGAGGGCGATGACGGAATTCTGCACCCCGGAAGGGAGCCCGAAGCGGAGGATCTGACCGATCATGTCCTTATGAAAACGGATCTTTTTAAGGGAAATGCGGTACACCTCTTTGGTGCGCAGAAGCTGAACGAGGCACAAAAGGGCGGAAACCGCCTGCGAGATGACGGTCGCCGCCGCGGCGGACCCCACGCCCATCTTGAAGCCGCCGACGAAGAGGAGGTCGAGCACGACGTTGAGAAGGGCGGAAAAGATGAGATAATACAGCGGATGGCGGCTGTCCCCCACCGCCTGCAAAATCCCGACAGAAATATTGTATAAAACGACCGCCAGCGAGCCGTAAAAATAAATGCGGAAATAGGTGATCGACTGAGGAAGCACCTCTTCGGGGGTGTTCATGAGCCGGAGCAGAACGGGAGTGAGCAGAACGCCCGCCACCGTCAGAAAAATGCCCGCGACGAGTCCGAAGGCGAGGTCGGTATGTATGGCGCGGCGCATTTCGTCGTATTTTTTCGCGCCGAAATAGCGGGCGATGACGACGCCGGCGCCCACGGCGGTGCCGTTGAAAAAGCCGACCATGAGAAAAATCAGATTGCCCGACGACGACACGGCGGCAAGGGCGTCCCCGCCCAAAAACCGCCCGACGATGATGGAGTCGGCAGAGTTGTAGAGCTGCTGAAAAAGATTGCTTAAAAAGATGGGCAACGCGAAGAGAAAGAGGTTCCTGCGAATAGGCCCCTCCGTCAGAGTGCGTCTTGTCGCTTCCGCTTGCATAACGTTCTCCTTTACCCCGCTATCATAGCACCGCCGCATGAAAAAGTCAAGCGAAATCAAA
Organism: Candidatus Scatosoma pullicola; assembly: GCA_018712725.1. GTDB lineage: Bacteria > Bacillota > Clostridia > Christensenellales > Borkfalkiaceae > Scatosoma > Scatosoma pullicola. The sequence continues at coordinate 9,238 of DVGN01000031.1, read as the reverse complement.
AACGAAAACAAAAAGGGCTTATCCCTTCCGGCACTTCGTGCCACCTCCCCATACATCCCTGTTTCGTACCATTTTTCCGTGAAAAAATGGTACGAGATTCTGAGGAAAGATTTAATGGAGAGACAACCGCGTGCGCGCGGCATGCGCCGCTAAATCGCGGTTTTCCCTCCCTCTTTGCCCCGTTGGGGCAAAGTTCCTGTCCCCGAACTTCGAATAAGCAGGAACAACCGAAGTTTCGGGCGTCAGTCGCGGACGGGACAAGGAGCCTGCGTAAAGTCCGACGGGAGTGTACATAAAAGTACATGACCTAAGGACTGCGCAAAGGCGACACAGTATCCGTCCGATGAATCACGTCCGAAACTGCTCCGCATTTCGTATCGGCAAAAAATAATAACAAGTGACGCCCTTTTTGCGAATTTATGTCAGCCTTCCGATTTACCTTATCGAAAGTCGGCTTTCTTATCCCCTCCGGTGCTTCGCACCACCTCCCCTTACCATAAGGGGAGGCATGGTTGGGTGACTTCGCAATACCTCCCCTTATCATAAGGGGAGGCAGGGATAGGAGAGCCTCCCCGCATCTGCTACGCCTTGACTCCCTTGTACCAAGGAAAGCTGGCACCGCACCCGCCCCCTGGCTCCCTTGTACCAAGGAAAGCTGGCACCGCACCCGCCCCTGGCTCCCTTGTGCAAAGGGAGCTGTCAGCCAACGGCTGACTGAGGGATTGTCGTTCGGTTTCCGGTCTTAAAAAACGGCGTTCCCGCAATCGGAAACGCCGTTCTTCCAAATCATTTTATCACTTCATCCGATAGCCGCAGGCGGCGAGAAAACGCCCGAACGCCTTTCTGCCCTCTTCGTCCCGCTTAAACACAGCGGTGTTTTCGAGGATGTGTTCGCAGACGTTCTCCACCCGCTTTTTCACGGCGTCCGCCGCCTCTTTTTCGGTCAGCTTATTGCCGTATTCGGACAGAAGAGACGCCACCATGTCTTTGTGTATCGCCATATCTTCGGACAAAACCGTATTCTCCCCCGTCAGGAATTTTTCCACTTCTTTCAGCTGCCTGTCCAGCCTGCCGGGCAGGATAAACCGCCCCATCGCTTCGATGAGCCCGATGGACTCGCTCTTGATATTGTGGTATTCCTTATGTGCGTGGAAGATGCCGTCGGGATGCTCCGCGTCGCAGCGGTTGTTGCGCAGAAGCAGATACAGTTCGTACCCGTCCCTGCCCTTCCGCGCAATGGGCGCCAGCGTGTTGTGCGGCGCGTCCGTCTTTGCGACGATCCCCACGCTCTCGTCCGAATACTCCGTCCAGACGGCGAGAATTTTCTCCGCCGCCTTCACCAGAGCCGCCTTGTCCTCCCCTCGAAGCAGAACGACGCTGTTGTACCAATCGGGCAGGCATGCCCGGACGGCGGAATCGGGCGGGACGAGCTGCGCAAACGCCGGCACTTCGAACATCGGGAAGACGTGTTTGCCTCCCTGGAAATGCTCGTGCGCGAGAATGCTCCCCCCCACGATGGGCAGGGGCGCGTTGGAGCCGATGAAATACTGCGGCGCATAGTCCACGAAATCGAGCAGCTTTTCAAAGGTCTTTCCGTCCAGCACCATGGGGGTATGTCCGGCGTTGATCGCGATCCCGTGCTGATAGAAATAGGCGTAAGGGGAATACTGCCAGAACCAATCCTCCCCCGCGAGTTTCAAGGGCACGGTGCGCATATTGCGCCGGGTGCGCCCCTGCCCCTCATAGCCGACGTTCTCCCGGCAGAGCATGCACTTGGGGTATCCCGCGGAGACGTTTCTCAGCTTTGCCGTCAGTTTGTTGTTCTTCTCCGGCTTGCTCAGATTGATCGTGATCTCGATGGGCACGCGAGTGGAATCCGCCATCCAATACTTATTGCGCGCGATCGCGGAATATTTGACGTAGTCGTTTTTGACGCCGAGATCGTATAATTCGTCAAACGCCTTTTCGGGGTCTGCGGCATACGTCCTGCGGAATTTTTCCTCCACTTCGGAGGGGCGGGGGGTAAACAGATCGAGGACGTCGGAGGTGAAAAACTCCTCTTCCCCCTCTTCCACCTTGCCCTTCTCCTTGGCGAGCGCGAGCAGCGGCGCCGTAATTTCATCGGGGCAGGGAAGGGACGAGATGGTTTTTTCGTCCGCGGGGACCCGTTCGAACCCGTCCGCGCCCACCTTTTCCAAAAGCCGGTTGACGAGATAGACGGAATCCTCCTCCTTCATGCCGAGATGCGCCTTCGCATAAGCGAGCAGATCGGAAATCGCCTGATCCGTTTGCATAAAAGACCTCCTTCGCCTTATATTTTTGCCTTACAGACTTATCGTTATAACTTACTGACCGTGATGCCGTCTTCGATGGACGTCTCGTAAAAGCCGGCGCGGTAGCCGATCGCGTCGTAATACGCCTTGCCCACGCGGCGGATAAATCCGTCCACGGCGCTCTTCTTCACGATGGAGATGGTGCAGCCGCCGAATCCCGCGCCGATCATCCGCGAGCCGAGACAGTCGGTCTCCTTCCGCGCGAGCGCGCTCAGCGTGTCCAGCTCCCTGCCCGTCACTTCGTACAGGTCGCGCAGGCTGTAATGGCTTTCGTTGAGCAGCTGTCCCAACTCCACGAGATCCCCCGCTTTGAGCGCCTCCACCGCCTTTTTGACCCGTTCGCACTCGTTGACGACGTGTTCGGCGCGCTCGGAAACGACGCCGGAGAGGAGATATTTGACTTCGTTGAACTGCTTGGGGGTGAGCGCCGCAAGACAGGGCAGATCGGGCATGACCTTGCGGATCTCTTTGAGCGCCGTCTCCACTTCGTGGCGGCGGACGTTATACTTGCTCTCCACGAGATTGTGCGGCTTGTTGCAGTTGGCGACGACGATGCAGTAATCTCCCAATTTCAGAGGGACGTACTCGTATTCCAGCGTCGAGCAGTCGAGCAGAATGGCGTGGTCCTTTTTCCCCATTGCCGAAGCGAACTGATCCATGATGCCGCAGTTGACGCCCGCGTACTTGTTTTCCGCCTTCTGCGAAACGAGCGCGAGCTGCACTTTGTCGTATTGTACGCCCGCGTACTCGCTGAGCGCCACCGCCGTGGAGACTTCGATCGCCGCCGACGAAGACAGACCGCTGCCGAAGGGCACGGTGCAGTCGTACAGGAGATCGCAGCCGACGATCGGGGTGCCCGCCTCCTGCAGATAGTATGCGACGCCCGCCTGATAATTTCCCCATTTCAGGCTCTTATACGAATCCAGCTTGTCTATTTCCAGCGTCACGACCTCCTTGAAATCGCTCGCCGCGACGCGGATGACGTTGCCGCCCGTCTTTCTGCCGTACACGTTGCAGCGGAGATTGAGCGCCGCGGGAAACACCTTCCCGCCGCAATAGTCCACGTGTTCGCCGATGACGTTGATGCGCCCCGCCGCCGTGAACAGATCCTCCGCTTCGCCGCCGAACAGCTCCGCAAACAATTCCTGCGCTTCCCTTTGTTCCATAGCCTTTTGCTCCTTACCGTTTGCCGTTATCGTTGCCGTACGCGCAAAAACGCTTTCCGTTCTTTCCCGCGCCTTCCGGCAATCACGATTATACCATGAATAAACGGAAATGTCAACGGGAAAAAACGCCCTCCCCGAAGGGAAGGCGAAAAAGTCAGTTTTTATCTTCCTTTGCACGTTTGTCTCCACCCTCTTCCGCGCCCTCTTTTGTCTCGGCTTTTGTCTCGGCCGCCGCTCCGTCCTCCGTCCCGGCTTCCGGGCTTTCGGGCGCCTTCTCCGCCTTTTTGCGGAAGCGGAAATACCACAGCGCAAACCAGGCGGCGCCCGCGGCGATGAGCAGAAGGGCGATCAGCTGCGAAGGGGAAAGAAAGGAGACGACGGTGGCGCCCCTGTCGTCCGAACGGGCGAACTCGATGAAAAAGCGCCAGATCCCGTATCCGACGAGATAGACGGGCATCAGGGGAAATCTGCGCTTGCCCGTATTTTTATAGAACAGGTAAATCAGCGCCCCCGCGAGAAGAAAGAGAAAAATGCTTTCGAAGAGCTGTATGGGGACGACGGTGCGCCAGCCGTAGAGGTGTTTTACGGGATCGATTTCCACCCACATGCGGATGCCGTACCAGGCGTCCGTCTCCGCGCCGTGGCAGCAGCCCGCCATAAGACAGCCGATCCTGCCGAACGCATGGGCGAGCGGAACGCAGCAGGCGCCGATGTCCGCCATGTCCGAAAAGCGGCGCACGGGTTCTTTTTTATCCTCGCACATCCTGCGCCCGACCAGAAAATAGACGGCGAGAAAGGCGGCGATGCCGCCGATAAGCCCCCCGTAAAAGGTCGCGCCCGTGTCGGTGGCAAGCTCGAATACTCCCGTCTCCATGAAATTGTAAAACGCCTGGAACAGGACGGCAAATCCGTAGCCGACGACGACCGCGGCGAGCGCGGCAAAGACGACGACGCGCTGCAATGCGACGGAAAATCCCCGCTGACCGGTCATGCGGTCGGCGAGCAGAAACGCCGCCACGACGCCGACGAGAATAAAGATGTCGTAAAGGGTGAGAATGGCTTCGGGATACATATTTTTCCTCCGTACTCCGCGCGGGGCGGGAACCACGCTATTTATTATACAGCAAAACGCGCCGTTTGTCAACGGCGCGCCCTGCCTTTCGTCGGATCCGTCCGAAAATCCTTCCCGCCCGAACCCCTGCCCTCCTTATATATTTTATTATTCGAAATAACGTTCCGGTACACTAAGCACAACCTTGTCTCCTGTCATTTGATAGTTTACCGTAAAACCAGAACCGCTTCTCTTTTCCCCCTGCCCGTCTTCATATACAAAGTAACCCACTATCGACCAAGAAATACTACCGCTGTCAGCATTGAACAGTTCTTCCGGTATCCGCACAATTTCGGTATGCCGGAAAAGATAGACGATCGCCCCGTCAGACCGCACCACACCGTCTACAAGATAATCTTCCGATAAAAATTCCTCTGCCGATATTTCTTTGATTAACAGCTCGTCCTCACTCGGCAAATCTGCATTTCCGATGTACATTCTGAATGTCAGAGTCTCAGGGTAATTTTCCGGCCCTCCCGTAACACCACCGATGTTTCCATACCCGACCTGGATTTTGACATTATTTTTATCGTACTCATCTTCCAAAATTCTATATGCACAATCATAAGATATCCGCATATTCTCTCCATCGGGCGGTTTGCAGACAAATCCGTACTGATCTCTCGGAATATCATATGTCTTTTCCTTTTCGCCACAGCCTGCCACTCCGATCGCGTATGCCGCTCCGAGCACCAAAGCTAAAATTTTCGCCGTTTCCCTCATTTTTTTCCTCCTTTCGGATTTTCCTCTCACTTATACAAACACCGCCCGCCACCCTTTTACTCACCGAAAAGGGAAAATTTTTTGAGATATAAGAAAATTTATATCCCTGCTCTCCGCCGATTTCCGGTGCGCCCGAAAGTCCCGTCGGCGCTACCCTGCCCTTGTCATTTCATCAATTTCTTATCCCCTACGTCACTTTGTCAAAAAGGGGAGGCATGGAAGAGACGCACCCGTCCCGCCATGGCTCCCTTGTGCAAAGGGAGCCGGCATGCGCAAGCATGACTGAGGGATTGTCTGTCCGATTTCCGGCACAATTATCCCTTCCGCAAACCTCCTTATCCCGCAATGCAAAACGCGCCGTTATAAAACGGCGCGCCCTGTCTTTTCGATAAGTTGTCTTAAAAAAGCCGAAAACGAAGTTTTCACGACTCCCGCACGGAAATATCGAAGGACTGTCCTTCGGGAAGGACGAGACGGAGGACGTCCCCCACCTCTTCCACGCTTCCCTCAAAGCAGACTTTCAGCATCGCCGCCACTTCGCCGCGCATCTGTTCGGCGGTCACCCGCTCTTCCGTTTTTACACAAAGCTCCGACATCATATCTATCATACCTCCCAAATAAATTTTGTAATATAATTATAACATGACACTCGGATTTTTTCAACAAAAAAATTTGTCTGTGTTTGTCGAAAAAGCGCGAAGATTGACGAAAAAAGCCGAATCCGAAAAAAACTTTTCGCGCTTTTCCGAAAAAAATCCTCCGCGGGCGCAAACCTGCGCAAACAAATGAAAAAGCGCGTCCGCTTTTCCCGGATCGCGCCTTTGCAGTTATTTTTTGGCGGCGTTCTGTTCCGCGCTTCTCTTTTTGGCGGCGAACTTATAAACCAGACCGCCGATAATGCCGAGAAGAATCGTGACGCCGAGAATGGCGGCGGAAAGCAGATAATTCCGCTCCACCAACATCGCGCCGCACCATGTGGAGGTGACGATGGAAGGGATGCGGGCGAGATTGGTGATCAATACGAACAGGACGGCGTTTTCGTCCGTCAGACTCACCAGCCAGGTAAACACGTCCTTGGGGGTGCCGGGGATGAAATAGAGCAGAAAGAAGGCAAAATTCAGCCGCTTTTTATCTTTCAGAAAGGAAAGGGACTGCATTTTCTCGGGCGAGACGAACAGCCCTACCAACTTGATCCCGTACCTGCGCCCCAAAAGGATGATGATGAAAGACCCGATCACGCTGCCCACGAAACACCAGAGCAGCCCCTCCCAGGTGCCGAACATACATCCCGCCGCGATTTCCAGCGCCTCCCCGGGAATGAGTTTCAGGACGATCTGCACCACCCGAAGACAGACAAAAATGACGATCGCGCTCTTGCCGAACCCCTCCAGCCATTCCCGGAACGCTTCGGCGTCGTTTATGAACAGGGCGATCTTCTTCCCCACCGCGAAATAAAAGCCGATGAAAAAGGCAATGACCAGCCCGATTGCCACAAAGACCAGGATGCGTTTGAGTTTTGCGTGCCTGACCTCCGCCGAACGCTCGCTCACCGCCGACTTCAAAGCGTTTATCCAGACCGTCAGCCGCTCTTTGATCCCTCCGAAAAAGCCGCGCGGCTTTTCTTCCGGTTTTGCCTCCGATACCGGTTCGGATACGGGTTCGGCATCGGGTTCGGCTGCCGATTCCGGATCCGCCTCCGCAGCCCCTCCGACTTCCGGCGCCGATACCGTTTCGGATTCCGCCTCTTCCGGACAGGGCGAAGTTTCCCGTTCGGGAGCTTCGCGCCCTTCGGATCGGGAAAAGACGGGCGGATCGCCGACGGCTTCAAGGCGTTCTTCGCTGCATCCGGGCGTTTTTTCGGGCGATATAGAGTTGTCGGGGATCTCTTTGCGCATAAAATATCGTCCCGCGCCGGAAAATGCGGCGCTTTTTACTCTCCGTCCATTATTATACCGCCTTGCGGCAAAAAATTTTCCTTCCCGGACATGGAAAAACCTTACAATTCCGTAAGGCGCACCAAGGCGGCAAATAAAGACCGCACCCGTCCGAAATGGAGACAAGTGCGGTCCAAAAAAACTTTTCGATAACGCAAGTGTTTTTCGTTCTCAGACAAAAACGTCCATCCTTAAAGCACTTTTGTATTCGATTTTACAGGGCGCAGACGTTGACGGCGCGGAGCTTGTTGGGATTTTTCGGATCCGTCTCCGTCTCGAAAGAGACCTTCTGTCCCTCTTTCAGGCTCTTGTAGCCTTCCGCCTGGATTGCCGAATAATGCACGAAGACGTCATCTCCGCCCTCATCGTTCGCGATAAATCCATACCCCTTTTCCGCATTGAACCACTTCACTGTACCTTGACTCATCTCGGGTACCTCCGTTAAAAATTTTTTGTACCCCGAATAAGAATCAGAAACGGCGAGTTAAACCTTGCGCGGCAAAAAAGGACCCTTGCATGGGCAAAATCAGAACTTTGGCGTTCTCAGTTGCTATTCTGAATACATCTTTATTATACCACATCTTTTTGGCGATTGCAATGGTTTAAGATGAAATTTTTTCAGCTTTTTCGAAATATCTTGCATTTTTTGTGGACACGCCGGACTTTCCGTGTTATAATCAACATATCTTAAACAATCCGGAACCATTCTGGTCCCGGAAAAACGACTTTTTCGGGAGGGAGCCGTATGGATACCTTCGTACAAATTCTCAAAGTCATCCTCTTCGGCATCGTGGAGGGCATCACCGAATGGCTGCCCGTTTCCAGCACGGGACACCTCATCCTCCTCGACGAGTTTCTGCCCCTCGACGCGAGCGACGCCTTCAAAGAGATGTTCAACGTCGTCATTCAGCTGGGCGCCATTCTCGCCGTCGTCGTCATGTTCTGGAAAAAGCTCTTCCCCTTCCAGTGGAAGGACAAGACGCAGCCCGTCGTGCAAAAGAGCATTCTGCGGCTCTGGGGCAAGGTCATCATCGCCTGCATCCCCGCGGGCGTCATCGGCATCCTCTTCGACGATTTTCTCGAAGCGCACCTGCATACCCCGCCCGTCATTGCCGCCATGCTCATCCTCTACGGCATCGCCTTTCTCATCGTCGAGGACAGGAACAAAAACCGGCAGTTCAGAATACAGACCGCCGACGAAATCGATTGGAAGATCGCCCTCATCATCGGCGCCTTTCAGGTGCTGTCGCTGATCCCCGGCACTTCCCGTTCGGGCGTGACGATCTTAGGCGCCATTCTCGTCGGCGTCGCCCGCCCCGCCGCCGCGGAATTCACCTTTTTCCTCTCCGTCCCCGTCATGTTCGGCGCCAGCTTTATCAAAATTCTCAAATTCCTGCTCGAAAGCGGCGGATTTGCGGGCATGGAGATCGTGTATCTGCTGCTCGGCTGCGCCGTCGCCTTCGGCGTCTCCCTGCTGGCGATCGGCTTCCTCATGGATTTCGTCAAAAAGCACAGCTTCAAGCCCTTCGGCTGGTACCGCATCGCGCTGGGCATCGTCGTCATCTGCGCGCTCGTCCTGCCTAAGGCATTTGCCTGAATTTTTAGCCGTTCGAAAACGCCCCTTTTTTAAGGGGCGTTTTTTCGTTCGTCAAAACCCTGCCTGCCCCTTTTTACGGATTGACTCTTATCCCCTCTGTCACTTTGTGACACCTCCCCATACATCTCTGTTTCGTTAAATTTTTTCGGAGAAAAAATTTAACGAGGGGCTGCGGAAAAATTATACAGGACTCCTACCTTCGACACGCCGTGCGGCTGACTGCCGGTTTATCTCTCGCGGCGTTGCCGCTCGTTTCACCTTGTTTCCGTTTTTCACAAGGGCAAAAAGTGCATAACAAGTGACGCCCTTTTTGCGGATTTATGTCAGCGTTTCTATTTACTTTATCGAAAACTGACTTTCTTATCCCCTCCGTC
>DVGN01000030.1 GCA_018712725.1 Candidatus Scatosoma pullicola | reverse complement strand
TGAAATCGAAGTCCTGGAAAAGGCGGATGAAGATGTGCGGAGGCTCGGCAGGTATATTGCCGTCGATCTGAAAAATCCGTCGGCGGCGGAACGGATGACGGAGAAGATCTGGGACGAAGTAGAACGTCTTTCGAAAAATCCGTATATCTATCAGGTATATATACCGTTATCGCCTTTGGAGCATGAGTACAGAAAAATTCTTGTCGGAAACTTTCATGTGTTTTATTACGTCATCGAGCCGGAGAAAAAGATTATAGTGTCCCGTGTGATCTATGCCAAACGGGATATTTTGCGTCTGAAAGAAGGAAAGGAGCTGTAAGCGAAGGTATTTCCGTAAAAGAAAAGTCCGCCGGAGGGCGGACGGGAACGGCGTTTTGCGTTGGGGAAAATTGGGGAAAAATGAAAAGTGTATAACAGGCATCCCCCAAAAATGAAGCAAAAACGGGCAAAAACTTACGTTTTTACCCGTTTTTTGGTGCACCTTCAGGGACTCGAACCCTGGGCCCACTGATTAAGAGTCAGTTGCTCTACCAACTGAGCTAAAGGTGCATTGGTGGTCCATCCGAGTCTCGAACTCGGGACACCTTGATTAAAAATCAAGTGCTCTACCAACTGAGCTAATGGGCCTTGTTCGGCGGTGCCGGAAATGGCTGGGGTGGCAAGATTTGAACTTACGAATGCCGGAATCAAAATCCGGTGCCTTAACCACTTGGCGACACCCCAATAAAAAGTGGGGCGGGCGACAAGAATCGAACTTGCGACCTCCAGGGCCACAATCTGGCGCTCTAACCAACTGAGCTACGCCCGCCGTTTTTTTGGTGCGCCTGAAGAGATTCGAACCCCTGACACACGGCTTAGAAGGCCGTTGCTCTATCCAACTGAGCTACAGGCGCATATTTCTTCCGACTTCGCCTGAAACCCGGCGAAACGTATGCGCAGGGTCACATTGAAAAAGTGGAGCGGGTGATGGGAATCGGACCCACGCAGCCAGCTTGGAAGGCTGGAATTCTACCATTGAACTACACCCGCACGCGCATGTTCGGTGTCGTTTTCAACAACGCTCGTATATAATAACACTAATCGGACGAATTGTCAATTCTTTTTCGTCCGTTTTTTCAAAATTCCGGCAAAAAAATTTCGCGAAAAACCGATAGAAAAAAATGTACATAAATCGAAACAAACAAACATCAAAATGATAAAAGGCGGGATTCGGACAATTTGTTGTCAAATCGGGGGCGGGTATGGTATAATAGAACGGGTAAGGGGAGAAAACAATCGGAAGGGTGAATATGAAAACAGTTTATATATCTGATCTCGACGGCACCCTGATCACCCGGAACGAACGGCTGTCCGATTACAGTCTCGCCGTTTTGAACGGACTTATCGACAGGGGTCTGTCGTTCACTTACGCCACCGCCCGTTCTCTGTTTTCCGCCGAGCGCGCGGTATGCGGGCTCAAACACACGCTTCCCGTCATCGTCTATGACGGCGCGCTGATCATTCAGCCCGCGACGGGAGAAGTGCTGCACATGCTCTCCTTTTCGGGCGAAGAAAAGGAGCGTCTTCTGAAAGCGCTGGACGCGTTCGGCGTCTCGCCCGTCGTCCATGCCCGGGAGAACGGCGACGACAAAATTTTCTGGCTGGAAGGCCGGGAGTCCCCGGGACAGGCGCGCTATCTCGCCCGCAGGGCGCAGGACAGGCGGCTGACGCCCGTGCATTCGGCGCCCGGACTCTGCCGCGGCGACACCTTCTTTTTCGCCTGCAACGGCGATTATGCGCTGATGAAAGGGCTGCACGACGAACTCGAAAGGCAGGGCTTTTACTGCCGGATCTATCCCGAGACGTATCGGGCGGACAGCCATTGGCTGGAAATTCTCCCCCGCGGCGCGACGAAGGCGGAGGCGATCGTGCGGCTGAAAAACATGCTCGGCTTTGCCCGCGCGGTCTGTTTCGGCGATTCCGCCAACGATTCGGAGATGTTCGACGTCTGCGACGAAAAATATGCCGTCCGCAATGCGGACGAATGGCTGAAGGGAAAGGCGACGGGCGTCGTCGGGTACTGCGAAGAGGACGGCGTGGCGAAGTGGTTGGCGGAGAACGCCTTCAAGGCGGAATGACGGCGGGGCGGAAGGCGCGCTTTGCGGCTCAGACGACGAAAAAGGAAGCGCCCGAGCGGAAGGCAAGCACCCACAGCCAGACGTTGAGAACGCCCAAAACGGGCATGAGAAGCATCAGAAACAGGCTTTTCAGCCTGTATTTGAACACGAACATGCAGATATAAATGGTGATGGCGCCGCCGAGAAAGGCGGTGAGGATGAGTCTGCCGTCCGAAGATTTGTCGGGCGCGCCGTCCGCGCAGTCGTCCCGGAGCCCCTTGACGAGCAGAAAGGAATAGAAATTTACCGCGAGAATATACGCGATGAGAAACAGACTGAGGATGAGCATATCTTCAGTATGTGCGGGCGGGCGGAAAATTAACGGAAAAATTTTCATCCGGCAGTTCCCGCGCGATTCGGGCGGAGTTGTACCATATTACCATATATTATATACGAAAATAATTCTGTACAGGAGAAACGGATATGGAAATGAAGAAAAGAGCTTTGGTCAGCGTTTCGGACAAGACGGGCATCGTCGGTTTCTGCCGCAGGCTTTCGGCGTGCGGGTACGAGATCGTCTCCACGGGCGGCACGGCGAAGGCATTGCAGGAGGCGGGGATCCCCGTCGTCGGCATCAGCGAGATCACGGGCTTCCCCGAATGTCTGGACGGCAGGGTCAAGACGCTGCATCCCGCCGTACACGCGGGGCTTCTGGCGATGCGCTCCAATCCCGAACACATGGCGCAGCTCGAAGCGCTGCACATCAATACCATCGATATCGTCGCGGTCAATCTCTACCCCTTCAAACAGACGATCGCCAAGCCGGGCGTCACGTTTGCGGAAGCGGTGGAAAACATCGACATCGGCGGGCCCACGATGATCCGCGCGGCGGCGAAAAATTATCAGGACGTCGCGGTCGTCGTCGATCCCAAGGACTACGAACGGGTGCTTTCCGAACTGGAAGGGGAGGGGATCACGCCCGAGACGAAGAAATATCTGCAATATAAGGTATTTGCCCACACGGCGGCTTACGACAGCATGATCTCCAACTATCTCGCGGCGGAGCTGGGCATCCGTTTCCCCGAAACGGTCACCTTCTCCTACGAGAAGGCGCAGGACATGCGCTACGGCGAAAATCCCCATCAGGGCGCGTCCTATTACAACGAAGAATTTTTGCGCGCCGGCTCCCTCTCCAAGGCGAAACAGCTCTGGGGCAAGGAACTGTCCTACAACAACATAAACGACGCCAACGGCGCCCTCGAACTCGTCAAGGAATTTTCCGAACCCTGCGTCGTCGCGAGCAAACACGCCAATCCCTGCGGCGTGGGCGTCGGAAAGACCATTCACGAAGCGTATATCAAGGCGTATGAATCCGATCCCGTCTCGGTGTTCGGCGGCATCCTCGCCATCAACGGCGTCGTGGACAAGGATACGGCGGAGGAGATCCACAAGATCTTCATCGAGATCGTCATCGCGGAAGGGTTTACGGAGGAAGCGCTCGCGATTCTGGAAACCAAGAAGAACATCCGCCTTCTGGAACTCCCCGACATCCGCGCCCGCCGCGAAAAGGGCGCCTACGACATGAAAAAGGTGTACGGCGGATTGCTTATTCAGGATTACGACGAGAGCCTCTTCGACGAATCGGAGGTGAAGGTGGTCACCAAACGCGCGCCCACGGAGGCGGAAATGCGGGCGCTGCTCTTCAACTGGAAGGTGGTCAAATACACCAAGTCCAACGCGATCGTCATCGGGTTGGAGGACAGGACGACGGGCATCGGCATGGGGCAGACCAACCGCATCTGGGCGGCGCAGCAGGCGATCGAACACGCCGGCGACAAGGCGAAGGGCTCGGTCATGGCGTCGGACGCCTATTTTCCCTTCCCCGACTGCGTGGAGGCGTGCGCCAAGGCGGGCATCACGGCGATCATTCAGCCGGGCGGCAGCATCCGCGACCAGCTCTCCATCGACGCCTGCGACGAGGCGGGGATCGCGATGATCTTCGTCGGACAGCGCCATTTCCGCCATTGAGCGGGGGCAGGTAAGGGATTACGGACCATGCAGACCTTTCTGATCTTCACCTTTTTATTCGCCGTCGGCGCCGTCTGCGGCTGGGTCATCGAGCTGTTTTTCCGGCGCATCGCGCACGGGAAATGGGTGAATCCGGGTTTTTTGCACGGCCCGTATCTCCCGCTGTACGGATTCGGGCTTTCCCTGCTCTATCTGATCGCGGAAATCCCGCTCGGCGGCATTTCCCAAAGCTGGCTGCAATACGTCGTCCGGCTGATCATCGTCTGCGTCTCCATGACGCTCATCGAATACCTGGCGGGGCTTATTTTCATCAAGGGAATGGGAATCAAGCTGTGGGACTACTCTTCCCGCCGGGGGAATATCCAGGGAATTATCTGCCCGCTGTTCTCCTTTTTGTGGACGCTGATCGGCGGGGGATACATCTTTCTGCTCCATCCCCTCGTCTCCCGCGCCGTCGTCTGGTTTACGGGAAATCTGTATTATTCCTTCTTTGTCGGCGTGTTTTTCGGGCTGTTTATCTGGGACTTCGCAAGCACGATGCGGCTGTCCGTCCGCCTGCGCCGTTTCGCCAGGGAATACGGCGTAATGGTCAGATATGAAGAACTCAAACTTATGATCAAAAACGCGCTCGATTCGATGAAGCAGAAGAGCAGTTTCCTCAATCCCTTCCGGGCGTCCGCGGAGACCATCCGCCTGACGCTTGCCAGGTACGTCGAAAATTTCCGCAAAGGGGAAACCTTTACCTGGCGCAAGAAGAAAAAGCACGCGCCGGAGGAAGAATCCTCCGTAAAGGAAAACGAAGGGGACAGGGGAGAGACGAACGAAAAAAACGAGGGATAATTCCCCCGTTTCGGACGCGAAAAAACGCCGGCCGCGTATGCGGTCGGCAGGACGGCGATGCCGGCAGGGGTGCGCCTGTCAGACCTGCGCTTGCGCCTTTGCCGCGTCGGCTGCTTTCTTCGCTTCTTCTTCGGCCGCCTTTTCCGCTTTGTATTCGGAGATGGCTTTGGAGAGCTGATCGGGACAGGAGGTGCCGTTGCGGCAGCGGATGCCCCTCAGAAGAGATTCTACTTCGTCGATATTTTTTCCCTCGACGAGACGGGAAACGCCTTGTAAATTTCCGCTGCAGCCGCCGATGAAACGCACGCCTCTCAGCTTGTTTTCGGCGTCCACATCAAAGAGGATCTGTCTGGAACAGGTGCCTCGGGTAGAATAAGTAAACATAATTTTGAAAAACCTCGTTGCAGTAATTGCAGTGTAGTCGTGTCGCTGCGCTCTTTTGCGCTTCGTTTCGCGCCGGCGGCTCAGTCCACCAGCGTGTCGTAAATCGCGGAATAGAGTTCGGAAGCCTTGCTCTCCCAATTTTTATAGATATTCTGAGCGGTTTTCTTGTCGGGGACGACGAATTTCAGTTCCAGCATGGGCTGCACGGGCGCGATGATTTTGAGAAAGACGGTGTAGGTGCCGTCCTTGTTCTGGTAATAATCCGCCTTGCATTCCTGCCGGTTTCTGAGTTTTCCGCTGTTTTTCTTGACGAACGCGGAAATTTCGTCCCGGATGCTCTTCGGGATGTTGATATAGAAGTTGTTGAGGCTTTCCCTGCCGTCCGTCGTGATGCTGTACAGCGGTTCTTCGTCCGAAGAAAGGCGGCAGATAAAACCGTCCTCCAGCAATTTGGGCAGCAATTCCACGCAATCCATGTAATTGAGCCAACCGTTGCTGGTGGTGCACATTTCGACAATCGTGCGCTCGGACAGGGCGCTTTCCATCTTATCGAAAACGAAGAGAATAATTAACTTGTTTACGGATGTTTCGCCCTGAATCTGCATTGGTAAAAGCACTCCCCGATGGGTTGGAAAAAAGACCGACGCATGCGTTCGGTCGGCTCGTGCGCCGCCGGGCGCGAACGCCGGCGGGCAGCTGGCACAATTCGTCTTTTATGCGGCGAATTTCTTGAGCTTTTCGAGCAGGTCCGCACAGTCGTCGGAATAAATTTCCACCGTCAGCGGCTGAGACAGGTCGAGGGAGAAGATGCCGAGGATGGATTTGGCGTCCACGACATATTTGCCGCTCTTGAGCAGGATTTCGTAAGGGCAGTCCTGCGTGATGGAGACGAACTCTTTGACCTTCTGAGCCATTTCGAGAGAGATTTTTACGGATTTCATGAAATTTCACCTCCGGTTTTCAGTTGCCTATATTATACATAAATTTCCGCCCGAAATCAAGATATTTTCGAAAAAATTATCAAAATATTTTGGAATTTGTGCTATAACGACAGGAAAACGGGGAAAAGATGTCAAAACTATCTAACTTGTCCCGTACGTGTTTTCCGCTTGCCGCCGCGGCTTCGGAAGGACTTCGGGGACCCATAAAGGAGATCGGAAAGATGGATCTGACGGAAAAGACGGTATCGAAAAACTATGTCTATCGGGGAAAGATTCTTTCCCTGCGCTGCGACGACGCCCTGCGCCCGGACGGCAGACCCTGCAAACGGGAAATCGTGGAACATTCCGGGGGCGCCTGCGTATTGTATGCGGAAGAGGGAAAGATCCTCTTCGTGCGGCAGTACCGCTATGCCTACGGGGAGGTCGTCCTGGAAATCCCGGCGGGGAAACTCAACCCGGGGGAGGACCCCGCGATCGCCGCCGCGCGGGAACTGAGCGAAGAGGCGGGCATACGCGCGGAGGGGCTGCAGCTCCTGTTTCAGATGTATCCCTCTCCCGGCTACACCGACGAGATCATCTATATCTATCGGGCGGAAAAGGGGACGCGCGAAGAGGCGCATCCCGACGACGGCGAATTCGTGCAGTCGGTGTGGATCCCCGAAGCGGAGGTGCGGGAGATGCTCGCGCGCGGGGAGATCAGGGACGCCAAGACGATCGCCGCCGTGCAGGCGTATTTCCTGTCGAAGTGACCTTCCGGGGTTGACGGGAAGAATCCGTTCCGTCGCTCCCCGGCATTTGAGGAAAGGCTTAAAGACGAAGGCTGGGAGGACGTAAAAAAGCACGGAGCCGGTCGGCTCCGTGCGATTTCCGCGTCGGAACGGGTCCCGCGCGCCTTTTTGGGGGACGCTCAGTTGCAGCCGCATCCGCATCCGCACGAAGGCGTAAGGATGGCGGAGAGGGTGCCGTTCTTGTACAGGCAGTAGAGAAGGGCGAGAATGATGGGCAGGCCGCAGCCGCTGAGGACGCCGTCGCTGAAGCATCCGCCTTTCGTGCCGAGTACCAAGAGCGCAATGAGAATCCAAAGGGTGGTGTTATTACCCTGGGTGCAGCAATTCATAGATAAACCTCCTGTGTCTTCACCGCAGGGAATATGTACATCGGTTTCGGAAACGGGATGCCTGCGGTTTTGTCTTTCTATTACATAGTATTGCGGCGCGGGAAAAAATGTTCCGTTTTTTTCCCTCCATTTTGTTGCCAGAAAGGGAAAAATGCAGTATAATAATAGATAATATCGTCATGATGACATGATGATAACGACGGAACGGCCGACCGTTTTCCGGCAGTGCCGGAAAGAAAACGCGGCTGTATGCTATCCATGCTATCCCCGGCGGATATGCCTTGGCAGTCCGACCGCAGCGGGATAAATCTTTACATTTTTTCTGCGGGTATCTTCCGGTCGCGGAAGAACTCGATGGAGGTAATCGTCATGAAGAAAACTTCTTTCTTCACCGCGAGAAACATCGCGTATTTCGCCGTGCTTCTCGCGCTCGTCGTCGTGCTGCAGCTCTTTGCGAGCGCCGTGCCGATGTTCGGCATCACGCTGAATTTCAGCCTGATCCCCATCGTGCTGGCGGGCATTTTCTTCGGAGCGCCCGGCGGCGGACTTCTGGGGCTCGCTTCGGGCGTCGTCACCTTTATCACGGCGGCGGTCATGGGCAGGGAGCCCGCCACCGCTTTCCTGTTTCAGGCAAATCCCGCCCTTCTGACGCTCGTGTGCATCGGAAAGACGACGGTCGCAGGCGCCGTCGCGGGGATGTTGTATCGGCTCGTCGCCAAAAAGAGCGCCTTTGCGGCGTCCTATGTCGCCTCCGTGGCAGTGCCCGTCCTGAATACGGGGCTGTATCTTCTGGGCATGGTCGCGATGAAATCGG
>DVGN01000029.1 GCA_018712725.1 Candidatus Scatosoma pullicola | reverse complement strand
TTGCCTTCAAAATCCACATTCCCCAAATGTTATCATACAGCCCCAACCTTCTCGCCATCTGTATTTCGGATGGCAGCGCTCCCACGATCGGCAAAGCGATACACACGATGACGACGGAGGTGAGTATTTTGGAAAATTTATAGCGATATTTTGCCGTCAGGTATCCCACGTGACACGGCACGTAAGTCGCCGCCAACGCACATCCGCCGGCATACAAAAAGGAATTGAGAAACTGTTCCGTCATGTACACTTTACTCAATTCCGTCCCCTCCCGGACTTCCACAAAAAAGCCGAAGAAAGCATGCGGATAATTATCCCAGCTCCATTCTTTCGGGATTCCGAACATATTGTGCCGGAAATCGTAATCGCTCTTTACCGAACTGACCAGACTCCAGGCAACCGGAGCCAAAAAAAGGACGGCATATACGATCAGGAGTCCGAGAACGACCGCCAGAAGCGGCGTCCAGGTCTTTTTGATTTTCGCCTTTCCCTTCATATTTTATCTACTCCTTCGGCCCGATTTTTTCCAAAAATGCCTTTACGCCCAAAGTCACCGGCACGATCACGACCGTGAGCAGCACGCCCAGACAAGCCAACGCGGGATATTCCGCAAGCGTCGCAATCGAAGTGCGCGCATATAACAAATATCCCATGGTTGCCAATCTCTCCGAAGCGGCAATTCCGTAAAAACTGTATAATCCGAATTGATTGGAAAATATCCCCGCCACGCCCAGCACCAAAAAGGTCGTCAGCGTCGCCCAGACTTTCGGCAGTACGACATGATAAAATTCCCGAAAACCGCTTGCCCCGTCCAGCTGCGCTGCCTCCCGCACCGATACGTCCACCGTATTCATTCCGCCCAGCAGCAGAAGCATATTACCGCCAAAGGACAAAAAGACATTATAGAAAAATACGGCGCCGAATTGTGTAGACGGATTTTGCAGAAGTCCGTCCATTTCTTTTCCGAACAGCGTCTCGCAGAAAACGGGCAGGGCTCTTTCCACAAAATACATATAAATGATGACGGTAACCATGCCCGGAATAATCGAAGGCAGAAATAGAATCGCCTTAAAAAATCCGGACGCCGGCATTTTCTGATAGATAAAAAAGGAAAACAGCAGGGCACACGGCAAAGAGACAATGGTTGTGGCAAACCATACTTTCAGGGAATTTACAACCGATCCTCTGAGCGTAGACGAAAGGGCAAATTCACGGAACTGGAAAACAAAATTTTCAAATCCGGCAAACCGGAACGTGTTCCCCTCCCGATCGTATGTCTGAAATGCCAGCAAAATCGAATTGAAGTTGACGCCTATATAAAAAATACAAAATTGCAGAACGGGCAATGCGATCATCAGAATATAAAAGAGCATCTCCCGCCTCTTTGCCGTCTTTTCCCCGCGTTTTGTCATCAGTCGTAATATCTCCCGTAAACGTTTTCCCAATTCCGCTGTTGATAGACATACATGCCGTTGAAATATTCGTCGGCGCCGTTGGAGACGCTCTCCCGCATGTAGGTGATCGGCCGGGCTTTTTCACCTCCGCCGACGATGCTGTAATACGAATTGTGTACAGACAGTCTCGACTGATTGTCAAGATAGACATCCTCCGAAGAATAGGGATATACGATATCCGAATTGTTGTGAAGTTGATACACGGATTTCCCGAAATAAGTCATCTTACCGAGATTTTCTTCCGTCATCTCGTATTTCAGCGCTTTTACCGTATTCGTAAGCACCGTAAATTCGCTGAGAGACTCGTCCGTGCATGCGAATTTCAGAAACTTTTTCGCCACCTCTATTTTCGACGGCGCAATCGACTTTTTAATGAAGCCGAGAGAATAATGCGTGTCCACAATCGTATTTTTCTTCCCTATATCGTCGTCGCTCGCCTTCGGAAGCGGCATCATCCCGAAATGGCGGTTTTCGGGGGCGTATTCCTCCCCGTTTCTGTCTCCGCACTCCGCTATGACGCTTTTCGCTTCATTTTCCCACCAGCAACCTTCCAGAATCATGGCGATCGGCGTCCCCTCCGGCCGGGATTCTATAAAATCTTTCTGTGCCTCCGTATACAAATGTGCGGGAGAAAACACATTTTTTGTATAATAATCCCTGTTCTTTACGATTTTTTCAAAAAATTTCATCGAAAGATATTTGCCTTCGCTTCTCCAGAGATTATAGGCATTTTCCACGGTGATTTTCATGTCCCCCAATTTTTCGTAAGAGCCGTTTTCGACCTCTCCGATGAGATTTGTCGCAACGCCGCCTTCCTTTCCGCCGAACGTATAATTGAGCATCGTCTGTTCCAGCCCCTCATGATCGACGCACATGGCGTACATTACCTTCTCCACATAAGTATCGTAATATTGCCCCGCCCAGACAAAGGGCGTGATCCCCATTTCCACCATCGCATCGCAGAGTTGATAAAACTCGTCATACGTCGCGGGAAAACCGTCATCCGAAGTGCCCGTTTTTCCGTCCGGTCCCGCACTTTTTTCGTCGTCGGGTGAGTTGATAAGGACGCTCCGCCCCGGCTCATTTTTGAAATAGAGATTATATTCGTCGAAAAGATCTTTGTCATAAACAATCCCGTTATACCCCGCATAATGGGGAATCCCGTAGTACTTTCCGCCGGACTGATAATAGCTCTTCTGCTCGTCCGTCATTTTGTCTTCTATCGTGCCCTCTTCCCCGTATTCGGACAAAGGCTCCGTCATGACGTCGCTGATATCGAGCAGCAGATCCTGCGCGAGATAATCGTAATAGTAGACGCTTTCGTTAAAAAACACCTCCGCCGGCGTCGCGTCCAAATCCGCCAAGAGGGAAATGCCGTCCGTCCTGGCCTTTTCGATACGCACCTGGACGCCGACCTTTCCCGGTTCAAACGATTCGTCTTTATAAAATTCCTCAAATCGATCCGCCAGCGCATAAAGCCAGTCGCTTCCGAATCCGCCGCTGAAATTCTGTACATACAACTGCGTTTTCGTCTCGTCCGTCTCTTCTTCCTGCGAATCGGATGTGCGATACTGATCGGCACAGGCGGAAAATCCGGACAATGCAAGCACACATATGCCAAGCCACGCAGCCATATATTTTTTTATTCTCATATTTTTACTCCTTGATATGATTTTCCCGCATAAACTCTTTGCAGCCATGCCTCGGCAATCAGCGCATGTCCTGCCGCCGCAGGATGTACCCCGTCATAGGAATACACCTGCGGGCATTCCCGGCAGCACGCTTCCGCAAAAATACCGTTTAAGGGAACAAATTCCGTCCGATGACGGGCGGCTATTTCCCTTAAAACAAATATTTTCTCGCAAAGATCCTCACGAAAAACCTTCTTTTCCGGATCCACATCCAATAAAAAGGGTTCCAAAATGATAATTTTCCGCGTATATTCTTCCGCCGCATTTAAGATTTTTTCCACATTTTCCCCGTATTTCTCCGCCGAAGTTCTGTTTCCGGAATCAAACCGCCTCCAAGTATCGTTGATGCCGATCAACAGAGAAAATACTGTCGGCTTTACCTCTTCCAAGTCGGCGGGCAGACGCCGCAGCAAATCGGAAGAAGTATCGCCGCCCACGCCGCGGTTATAGCATTCGACTTGCAGCGACGGATAAAGAGAAGAAAGCCGGCCGGCGACAGCAGAAGAATATCCCGCCAGAGAATACTTATCCGAACGGTCGCGCAAAGCATCCGTCACGGAATCGCCTTCAAAGAGAATTTTTTCGTTTTTGACTATCTCGATCATGCCTCTATTATATAACGGTTTTCCACTGCCGTCAATCCGAAAAGTTACGGATATATTGTCAAAAGTTACGATACAAAAAAGGAGGCGCTTTTCGTCTCCCGACTCCCGTCCGATCAAAAAAGAAAGCGGATTCCCTTTTTTACAAAGGATGTCCGCTTCCTTTTTCGCCGCGCTTTTCCGAAACCGACCCGGCATCTCCCTGTCAACCGCGCAAATCAACCGGGGAATTTTTATCAGAAATTACCAGATTTTATATTATCCTTTTCAATATTTTTCAGCGCCCGATAATAAGTATTGAGACTGTTGAATCCGCAGGCGAAGGCGATCCGGGAAATCGATTCATCCGGATGTTCTTTTTTATACATGGCCACCCGTTCCACCCGAAGGCGGTTGAGATACTCCCTCAGGTGCATTCCCGTAAATTTGTTGAACAGCATGGAAAAATAATGCTTTGTATATCCGAAGTGCGCCGCAATGTTTTCGAGCGTCAGAGCCTCCGCGCAATTTTTATCGATATATCTCAAAATTTTGATATAATAATCCGCGCCGTCATCCCATTTTTCTTCATGCACGGAATAAGAGGCGTATAAAATTCCCAACAGCATTTCGATAAATCCTGCCTGCATCATATGCGTGGAAGATTCCCGCAAGCGATAAAAATAATCCAGAAGAGAAAAAACCTCTTCCGTATTTTTCCCCGTGGAAAGAAAATTTTCCAAAACAAATCCGCGGGCGAGTTTCGGGTAAAACATCTCGCTGAAAACCAGAATATATAATTCGGACTTCTCTTCTCCGCGGATACAGTGTACGTCAAACCGGTTGAATACGGCGATCTCTTTCGCCGACAGAATCCGCTCTTTCCCGTTGACAATCACTTTTACCCGTCCCTGCCTCACAAAGATAATTTCCGTACTTTTGTGATAATGTGCGGGCATAAAATTATTTTTTGCCAAATGGAAATTAAAATAGTAGCTGTCATCCGTATTATTTTCATAAAATTCGTCTTTCACCCTTCAACCTCCTTTATGCCGATCCACTCTGTCCGGACTTTCCGCCTCTTACGGCCGATTTCACCTCCCGGATTTTGCCTCCCGCAATAAAATCGCCCCGAAAGGCCCTTTCCGGAAGACGCCTCTTTTTCTCTTTCGGAGAATTCCGGTCAAGACGCATCCCGAAAGCCCCCTCATCCGATCGATATCAGTATATATGATTTTGTCCGTCTTGTCAACACTCTTTTCAAAATTTCCTGCAAATCCCATTAAACAATCCCGTCACGACTCTGCTGTTTCCCGGGGGAATCCGTTTAACTCCAACAATAAAAAACGGGAAGACGAAACTTCCCGTTTTTTATTCAGCTTATTTTTATTCGGATTCTTTTTTCTCTGCCGTTTTGCCGCCCTTTTCCCGTTTTCGCTGCAGGTAATAATATTTCGCCACATAAAAGATATTGAACAGAAAAGACAGACTTTGTCCGATGACGCCGATATATGAAAAATATGCGACGTTATAAACGACCCAGAGCGCCGCCACGAAAATATACAGCGTTTTGATGACGATTTCCCGATCCATCCAAAGTGCGACAATGATAATCATATGTCCGACAATGGGGATAAGAGAAAAAATATCATTCCATGTGACGATGCCGAAAACGATAAATACGACGGCAAAAAATAGAGGTACGTAAATCCCGGAAAGCCATTTTACCCTTCCTTTCAGGAAAAAGACCGCAACCATAAACGCGCAGATAAAACTGCAAATCGCCCCCGTATAAGCCCCGAGCAGCAGATAATGCAGCGCCCAAAGCAAATTGATAAGGATATTGCAGATCAGAATCGTCTTTCTGCTCACCCTGACGAGCGTATAAACCAGTAATATCGCGATGGACAAGCCGCCGGAAATTTGTGCCGCGATGTACATTTCAGCCCCTTTACTTTGTCAACGTCTTCAAAAGACACATATCGTAACAGCGGACCAGAAAATCGGAGGGATGATTGACGTTGTTGGCGAGAATATCCACTCCCTTTTTCTTCCCGTAGAGAAGTTCGGAAAAACGGGTCATATCGACGTTTACCGTCCGCTCGTTTTCCGCGCAGAGTTCCTTATCCGCCGCCGAATACGCCGCCGGCAGCGCCTTATCCTGCGATCCCTGGGGATTGGCGTGAATCGTAGAGATAATGACGATATCCGCATCGGCATTGATTTCCCGGACAGAATCGATAATCGTCTGCATATTTGCTTTATACGTCTCGACGGGCACCTTATGCGATGCGTCGTTCATACCGAACGCGAGGACGGCAAGGTCGGGCGCGCCGTAATTTTTTGCAGCCACTTCGCAGGCGGATTTTATGTTTTTTACGCCGTCCGCAGACAGCCAGCCGCCCACCGAGCCGTTGGAAAAACGAACTTCCGCCCCGTAAATTTCCGAAAGTCTGCCGCACAATCCTTCGCCGTAGGAGGGAAGATAGGGCTCCGTTCCCAGCACCTTGGACGAATTGCAGCCGTAAGAAATGCTGTCTCCGAACAAAAACAGGTGCATGTTCTCCCCGCGCTCCAATTTCGCCATGGAATTGACGAGACGGTCTCCCCGATATTCCGGAATATACCCCCAGGTTTCGGAAGGATCGTAACGATAGGTGACCGCGACCTGGTGCATGACGATGCCGATCCCCTCTGTATAGACATAGCCGGTGTCATAAGAAGACCACATAAATTCGTCGTTGCCCTCTTCCCCGCGGAGCATCGCCTGCGTCATGAAGGGCATCGTCGAAGATTCCGTCGCGATCAGAGCATTCCCCTCCGTCCTGTATTCCCCGGAATCGTACGTCTTCTGAAGGGTATAATTTTTCACGCTGAGAATCTCGGCAGGCGTAAAGAGCAGGCTGCCGGAAATACTTCCGTCATCCTGTTCGGACAAAACCACCGTTTCGTTCTGCACGATGCCGCCCTCCCAGAAATACGCATAGGGATCGTATTCGGGAAGCGACTCCTGTCCGGCGCAGCCCGCCGCGCCCGAAAAAGTTCCGACAACCGCCGCAAGGATCAAAGCCGCCCTTTTTCTCTTCATTCCGCCACCCCCGCAATCGCGTCCAGAATATTCATCACATAGCACCTGACCAAAAAATCGTTCGGATGATTGATGTTGTTCGCCAGAAGATCCAGCCCGTCCTTTCTATCGTACAGCGCTTCGGAAAACGCCGTCATATCGACGGTGACGCATCTCTCCACCGCCCCGCACAGCAAATCGTTCTGTTCGTCATAGGACGCCGTCAGGGCATAGTCCTGCGAACACAGCGGATTGGCGTGGATGGTAGAGATCAGCACGATGTCGCAGTCGGGCGAACTTTCCCGGATCGTCGTGATGATGCTCATCATGTTGCCGTAATAAGTCTTGGCGGCGACGCGCGCACTGCCGTCGTTCATGCCGAAGGCGATGATCGCAAGGTCGGGAGCGTCGTCGGGAACGACCGAAATCTGTTCGATGATGTTCCGGGCGCCGTCCGCCGTCTGCCAGCCGCCCACCGAGCCGTTGCGGAGACGGACTTCCGTGTCGTACTGCGCCGACAGTTCGTCTGCGACCGCCTGCCCCCAGACGGGCAGATAGGGCGCATAGCCGAGCACGGAAGAGGCGTTGCAGCCCGCCGCGATGCTGTCTCCGTACAAAAACAGCTCGATTTCCTCTCCCGCTTCCAATTTGCTCCGCAAATTCGTCAGGCGGGCGCTCTGATCTTCCGGAAAGACCGTCCAGGGTTCCGCCGAGCGGTCGTAACGATAGGTGACGTTGATCAGGCGGGACACGATCTCCTTGCCCTCCGTAAACACGAGCCCGTCCATCGACGAAAGCCCCGCGTCCTCCAAGCCCTCTCCCTGCAAAAGATCATACGACATATACGGCATTTCGGAATCCGCCGTCCGCACGATCGTGCGCCCTTCCAGGGTATAATCCTCCGCCCCGTATCCGACGCTCAGATCGTAATTTTTTATTTCCAGAATCTCCGTCGGACGGAAGAGCAGTTCCCCGGAAATCACTCCGTTTTCGTCCTCTTCCAGCATGACGGTTTCGTTTTTGATCGTATCCGTCTTCCAGAACGACGTATAATACTCGTTACGAGCATAAGGCACGGTGCCGTCCGAAGAAGTGCTCGTTCCGCCGTCGCTTCCGGTGCCCGAGCCGCAGGCCGTCATACAGAGCATGCCGAAGGCAACGAGTACTGCCGAAATTTTTTTCATGTCAGTTCCCTCCCAATAAAGTTTCGCAAAGATACATCGTATAAATTCTGACGAAAAAATCCGTCGGGTGATTGATGTCGTTGGCGAGCAGATCCAAGCCCTTTTTGCGGGCATACAACCCTTCGGAAACCGTCGTCATATCCACTTCGGCGCAGCGTTCCGTCCGATCGGCGAGCGCCTCGTCGTCCAGCCTGTAAGAACGGGTGAGCGCTTTGTCCTGCGTACAGAGCGGATTGGCGAGAATGGTGGACACAATGGCGATGTCGCAATCGGGGGAATGCAGGCGCATCCGCCCGACGAGCGACTCCATATTGCGGCGATACTCTTCCCGGGGAATTTTCCACGAGCCGTCGTTCATGCCGAAGGCAAAGATCGCCAGATCTGCCGTCCCCTTTCCGACGGAGAGAAGTTTCCCGTCAAAGGATTCCGCGCCCTGCCGGCTGGTAAATCCCCCGACGGAAAGATTGACCAATTCCGCCTCCACCCCGTATCTTTCGGAAATGATATCGCAGAAAGAACGTCCCCAGACGGGAAGATAGGGCGGATAGCCGAGTACGGAAGAGGCATGGCACCCCGCCGCGATACTGTCCCCGTACAAAAGCACCCGGACGCCTTTCCCTGCCCCGAGCCTGCGCCGAAAATTCCGCAGACGATCTCCCTTATAGACGGGCAAAACCGTCCAGGGCGCCGCTCGCTTGTCGCCGATGTACGTGACCTTGATCTGAAATTTCACGATGCCCGTCGTCTCCGTAAAGACGATGCCGTCCATCGAAGAAAGCCCCAGTTTTTCCGCCTCCCCCTTTCCGCGCGTCATCTCTTCCGTCATATACGGCAGGGAAGAGCCTTCCCGGGCAAAAATCCGGTTGCCGGAAAAGCCGTATTCCTCTGCCGGATAAGAGACAGAGCCGTCGTAACCGACGACGCTGAGGATCTCTTTCGGCGGGAACAGCAGTCTGCCTTCCGGCAGCCCGTCCCCCTTGACGAGAACGACGCTTTCCTCAAAGACCTGTTCCCCTTTCCAAAAAGGTATGTACAGCCGTTCGTCCATCATCTGCCTCCGCCCCTTATAACCCGGGAATGCACTCCTCTATAAATCCGATGAGTTCCGCCGCCGCCTTTTCGTGCGCCGCCGCGCTGGGATGCCCGTCCGCGCCGAGTTCGGAGGGATTATCCCGCGCGTACAGAGTCGTCGCGAATATCCGATCGTCCCCGTCCATAGCCAGACTTTCCCCGATGCTCAAAATCGTATTCGGCACGGTGCTTTCCCCCAGCATGCCCGTCACCAAAAAGATATATGCTTCGGGATATACGGCACGCAGGTCTTTGACGAACGCGGTGTACTGTTCGTCGAAATACTGCATCCGCTCCCCCTTGGTGTTCCCTTCGGCCGCGCAGAGATTGATATAATTTTCATCGTTTGCCCCGATGTTCACGACCACGACATCGGGAACGTATGAAGAAAAATCCCACGCCGCCCGGTTGTCCTTGGAGTATTTGTCGTATACGGCGCCGATGTCGCCGTCCGTCGTGCCGGTAACCGATTTGCTGATATACCAGCCGCTGTAACAAATAAAATTGCTTTGGGCGCCGAAATGTTCCGCCGTGAGATACGCATAGGTTGAAAGGGCGTCCTCCGTAGCGGTCTTAAACCCCTTTTCCCCGATTTCGGAAACCGCGCCGTAGCCGCAGGTAATCGAATCGCCGAAAAATTCGAATTTCAATTCGGGTTTCTCCGGCGCGGGCAGAAAATGCCCGTCCGTTTCCAGCGAGACCAACCCCGCGGAGGTAAACTGCAGCTCCGTCCGTTTGACTACCTTGACGGTGTGCCTTCCCGCATCCAGACCTTCACAGAGGACGTAATCCCCGTTTCCGTCCGAAAGTTCCAGCACCTTTTCCTCTCCGTCCACAAACACGGACAAAAAGGTGTTTCCGTATCCCTCTCCCGAATCCGCGCCGTACATCGTCGCGGAAAGAGAGGTGCCCTCAAACGAAGTTTCGAATCCCGCCGCCGAATAATTGAACATCACGGCGCCTTTCTCTTCATCCGCATAATCGCGCCCGTACCAGTTCACATACGGGGAGGAAAGAAGTGCGCTGCCCGAAATCTCCCCGACCGGCAAAGCGCTTTCCGACTGTCCCCCGCCGCCGCAGCCCGCCGCAAAGAGAAGGACGGCGCCCAGGCAGGCGGCAATATTTCCGTTCGTTTTCATAAAACGATTCTCCTCATCCAAAAATTTTCCCGAAAAGACGGCATTCGCGCCCGTATTTATTGGATCGGAAGGACGAGCTTATCTTTCAGCTCGTACATGCCCCCGCCGAATTTCACTTTTACGTCGCCGCCCGCCACCTTTTCGAGCGTGAGCGCGTCGAGAGTCTGAACCGCCCGTATCTTGCTTCCGCCCACATGGAAACTGAGGGAAATTTCCTCCCAGAAAGGCATGCGCACGGGATCTGCCTCGACGATCCGATCGCGCACGGAAATCCCCATGACGCCGCGGAATACGGAATACCAGCCGCCGGCGGCACAGCCGGCGTGAATGCCCTGATAGGCGCAGTTGTGGATGTCCTTTATATCCATAAACAGCGTCTCTTCAAAGTATTTCAAAAAGCTGTTCATACGGCGGGCGCGCGCCGAACAGACGGCGTGGACGGGGAAGGTGAGAGAAGAAGACGCTTCGCACATCCCCTCGTAATAGTCCCAATTCTCTTCAAACCGGGGCAGTTCCCCCACGTTCACATAAGAATAGAGCAGCATGACGTCCGGCTGTTTGATGACCTGGCTCTTATGATATAACCCCGCCTGCTTCATCTGGAAATTCTTTCCCGTTCCGCTCCCTTCGATTTCCAGGGAACGACTGAGCGAAAAATACCCGTCAAACTGCGGAATCATCCCGTTTTTCTCCAAGGGGAGGAACAGCCCTTCCGCCAGCGTTTCCACTTCCTGCAGCTCCGCATCCGAAAAGGAAATTCTTTTCCGCATCTCTTCCGCTCGCTTTCCGAACTCCCGCAGCAATCCGACCGTCCGCTTCAGCGTATAAGCGACGAGATAATTGGTATAGGCATCGTTGTCCACATAATCGTGGTGCTCGTCCGTGCCCGTCACGTTGCGTATTTCATATCCGCGCCCGGTTTTCTCCGCCCGTTGAAGCCAGTATCTGGAAATCTCCGCCAGCATTTCCAGCCCTTCGCTCTCCATAAATTCCGCATCGCCCGTATTGTCGTAATAGTCGCAGACCGCATAGGCGATATCCGCCATGATGTGAATCTGCAAAAAGGGATGCCGGGCATAAATCCAGACGTGTTCGTCCCCGTCCACCGAAGAGACAAAAGGATACCTGGCGCCTTTGGACAGCCCCTGTTTTTTCGCGAGCGCCCGCGCCGCCGGCAGCATCCGATAACGGTATTCCAGCGCATTTCTGGAAATCTGCGGCAGCGTATGGGTAAAGACGGGCATCTGATAGATCTCGCAGTCCCACCAGACGAATTGGTTGTATTTTTCGCCGGAAAGGGATTTCGCGGACAGACTGTGTACGCTGTCGTTGGGTTCGGCGGAAATCAACGTGTGATAATTGGCAAACCGGAGCGCCGCATCCAACCGTTCGTCCCCGCGGATCTTTACGTCGATTTCCGAGAATAATTTGCGATAGGCGCATACATGGGTATCCCGTTCTTTCTCGTAAGAGAACTTTTCAAAATGAAAATCCGAAACGGTTTTCGCCAGATCCCCGTCGCGGGACGTGAAGACAAAGCACTGCTTTTCCACGACGTATTCCGACGCCGGCGGAAAGGACGCCGCCTGTGCGTAAAGTCCGTCCGATTCGTATCCGCGCGCGGAGACTTCCGCGCCGTCCGCAAAAAACCGGGCACAGGTGCATACGATCCCCTCATACCCGTATTTTCTGCCCAGCAGAAACTTGTAACGGACGTCCTCCCCCGCCGCGCGCGCCGCCCTCTTTTCCGAGATAATCTGACCGTTGGTGCGCACGTTGGCGTCTATGCCCGCCAAAACGCTCACGGGCAGGGAGTGATTGAGGGGACGGACCGTCGCCCGCTGGAAATACCGGTGTTCGTCCGCATAAGAGGCGAAGCGCTCGAAACAAAAATACGTTTCATTGCCCCGTTCGTCTTCCCAGACGACTTCCCTGCGCAGTTCCCCGGAGGAAGGGTCCAGACGCCTGTTCCAGGAGCGCATTTCCCCCTCCCAGGGATAGAATACCGCATCGCCGACCTGAAAGCGCAAAAGGAGAAAATCGGGGAAATTGATACAGGAATCCTGCCGATCGAATTTTTTGAGCTTTTCTTCGTCGAAATAGTATTTTTTCATATACACGTTGTCGGGAAAGGGTTCGACGATTTCGACGATTTCGTCGAACAGCCCCCGGACAAAGCAGCCCTGAATCTTCGTCTCCCCGAATTCTTCCAGGCTGCCTCTGACGCCCATGTATCCGTTCCCGGTCGTAAAGAGCGTGGCCGCCTTGGGCATTTCGCTCAGAATGTATTCGTCTTCCGTCAGTTGCGACTGTTTGAATGCAAGCATAATTTCTCCGTCGCGGAGAGCGCGCCGCCTGCCGTTTTCCCGGGAGACGGCGTGCCCTTTCCGCCATCGTTTTATCCTTTATTTTCTTTTCTTTTTACCGACGAGCAGAGCGACGGCCGCCGCCGCAAAAGCCGCTCCCGCCACCGCCGTCATCGCAGAGCCGCACCCCACCGCACCGCCGCCTGACGATTGGCCAACGGAAGAGTCCGCCGAATCCGAAGAGGAGCCGCCGGGAACCGCCGAATCCGAAGAACTTCCGGAAGTGCCGTCCGAAGAGGAATCGCTGGGCTGTCCGGGCTGCGGTTCCGCAATTGTGACGGTATATGTCACGACTTCGATCCGGACGGAAGTTTCCTTCACCGCCGTGACGGTATAGGTGCCCGCTTTCAGTTCCGTATCCGCCGCGACGGAATTTCCGTCGGCGTCCTTCACCGTATAGGTATACTCGTCCCCGAGCGTCTGCATTTTCTGCCAGGAAGCCTCTTCATAGGTCAGAGAGACATCCTCTCCCTCCTTTTCCGTGCGGATCTTGGTGATCTCGAAGGTCTTGGTGACCGTACCCGCATATTCGCCCTTGAAGGTGATCGTCACGGTCGCCGTGCCGACTTCGACGTTGTTTGTATAGGATACGTCGTAATTGCTGTCGTCGATCGCCGTATCGCCGAGGACGACGCTGACGACCTCGGGCGTATTCGGCATCGTCGTGTACATGACGCTCTCATATTCGAGCGTCACGACGGCGTCGTTTGCCAGACGGCCGAGAATCGTGAAAGGCTTCGTGACGATGCCGGTGTATCCGTTTTTGAAGGTGATGACGACGGACGCCTGTCCCACTTTGTCGTTGTCCCGGTAAGAGACGTCATAATCTTCGGCGGTAAACACGATATCCCCCGACTTCACCTGTTTGACGGCCGGTTCGACGGGTTTTCCGTCATAATTCACGGAATCGGCGTCGAGCGTCACTTCCGCGTCCGTGATGTGATTTTCCGACTCCTCCACAAGAAGGACCACTTTTCCCGCTTTCACGGACATATTCGTCGCCACGGAAGGCATGACATAGCCGTCCGCGTCGAACAGGCTTGCGATGTCGTCGGTGTTGATGTACGCCTCCGCGGTTTTGGGATCGGCAAAACCGTTTACCTCGTGCCATGTAACGTCGTTGAGGAGAACAAACGTCATCTTATAGACCTTTTCGCTCATCTTCGTAAATTCGACCGAATATTTCACGGGCGCGCCGTTTACGATGAGATTGGCGAGTTTGTCGTCGGCATTTCGCGAAGAGGCGCCGGCTTCGCTCTTATAAAGATAGCTGACGAAATTCCCGTACACATCGTGATTGTTGCCGACATAGAGGCGCGCCTGCGTAGTTTCCGCCATGAAATAGACCATGCACAGCTGATTTTCGCCGTAATATCCCTCCGGACCTCCGGAAAGGATCACCGAGCCGAAACTGCCGGCGGCGGCATAATCGCTGTAATAGGACGTGAGTTTAAGCCCGTCGAGCTGCAGCTGTCCGATCAGCCCCGCCCGGTCTCCCCATTGCGCGCCCTCCGGATTGTCGACGGTAACGGTGCCGTTTTCATTGGGCGTACCGACGGAAAATCCGGTGTTGAACACTTCGTTCTGCGTATAAGTGACGATCTTTTTCCCTTCCGATGCCGTCTGCGGCTGGGTGGTGAACTGCTCGAACAGCTCATCCTTCTGCGAGACGTCCTCATCTTCGATAAAATCGGCCGCAGGTTCGCCCTGCGCGAGACGGATATTCATTTTCGCGTTTCCGTCCGCGTTCCCCTGCGCCACCATATATGTGACCCCGCTGTTGTCGAACATCTGCGGAAAATCTTTGGTGTTTATGTAATATGTGACGCTGTTTCCCTCTTTGTGCGCCATACCGGCATACAGGGTATCCGAAGTGACCGTCACCGTATAGCGATAAGTGGAGTACCTCTCGAAGGAGATGTTGAGTGTGACCGGCTCCGCCGTTCCGCCGGATACGATGATGCACCCCGAAGCAGTTCCGTCCACCGTCGTCCCCGCCCCCGCCTGCGCAAGGGCACTTTCCGCCGTATCGTAAAACTTTCTGTCCGATTCCGAATCGGTATTGCCGATGATGAGATTGTACCGTTCATAAAGGGTATTGACGCTGAGGCCGAGTCCTCCCGCCGTCTCATAGCAGGCCCACTGATTGGAGCCGAAATAGATTCCCCCTGCATTATAACAGGTAATATCGATGCTGAGCCCGTCGAGCGTCAGCCCCGTCATGAGGGCAAAACGGGAAGAGGAATCGTTCTTTGTCTGTTCGATCGTCGCCGAGCCGTCTTCTTCGATCGCCTTCGACCAGCCGCCGCCCGTTTCGATCCAGTTGCCGTCCATGTTCACCGGCGTTCCGCTCTCGGCGGATGCGGGGATCCCGGCTACGGTGCCCGCCGCCAGGAACATGGTGCAAATTGCAGCCAGAGTTGCCATCAACTTCTTTTTCATGCCATTTTCCTCCGAAAATATTTTTTTAATCCCAATACAGGTTTATCGAACGGATGGACAGCGACACGTCGAAAATGCCGGGCACTTCCCATCCGAAATTCATATAGGTAAAATACAGATTTTCATAGCGGACGTTTTTCAAGGCGCCCAGCTCCTTCGCCCGGCAGACGGCGTCGCGGATGTCGGGCAGGATGTCGTAACGAAAAGCATACCGCTTGCCTACCTCTGCGTCCCTGGAAAGATAGCGATAGGAGGCGATGCTGCTGATGTACCGATCCGTCCCCCGGTCGTATGCCGCGCTTTTCTCCGCATAGGGACGCCGGTTGTCGAAGATCGGCAGGCCGAACCAGAGATAATCCCCGTCCTCCCCCTCCGACCAGAGCCCCGTCTTTTCGTCGTAAACGGTCTTTTTCGGGCGATTGGTCACCATGATGTACCAGGTGAGCTGGGCGGCGTGAAGTTCCGGATCGTACTCCCGCCCCATCCGATTGACGCATTTGTCCACGGAAAAATCCAATTTGGCGCAAACGCTTTTCGCCCCTTCCACCCGCGCCCATTCCGAAAACTCCTGTTCGAGCAGCAGATGCACCCAGCCCTCATTTTCCCGCCGGGCGTGATCGTATTCCTTTTCCGCATTCACGGCAAGCGTCAGCACATTGTCGTTGCGATCCAGCGTAAAACTTTTTCCGCCCGCCGTATAATTCCATACCCCGGGCGCCGTCTCGCGCCCCTTGCTCCGGCAGAGGTCGTTTTTTCCCGACCACTGCCCGATCTGCCATACCGGCTCCGCCTCCGGCTTTCCGCCGCAGGCAAAAAAAGCCAGATTTTTCCTGCCCGATTCGGCGGACATTCCCATCACGCCGAATCCGTTTTCATATTTTCCGTCCGAAAGCAAATTCTTCATGCCGACCCCGTTTGCAATAACCTCACTTTTTGACATAAGTGATATCCAGGTATTCGAACGTCGCCTGAATATTGAACGTTCCGGGCACCTCAAAGCCCATGTTCATATAGCCGAAGTACAGGTTTTCGTATTTCACGTTTACCAGTCCGCCCCGGCTCTGAATCGTCTCCACGCCCCGCCGGACATAGGGAAGAATATCAAAAGTGAACTCGTTCACATCTCCCGGCTCGATGGGCACGTTGAGGTACCAGCCGTTGTCCAGACCGTAGATATACTGGCCGGTCCCGTTATCGAAGGCGCACGATTCCTCCTGCCGCAGCAGATTGGAATCGTAAAGCGGCACCCCGAACCAGAGATAATCCCCCACTCTTCCCTCCGACCATTCTCCCGTTTCTTCGTCGTAGACGCTGTTTTCGGGAAGGTTCTGGAAAGAGATGTACCACAAAAGCTGCGCCCGGTGCAAATTGGGATTAAATTCTTCGTTCGTCATCAGCCTTTCGCAAAAATCCACCGTGAATTTCATCTTCACGTAGATATGCTCGCAATCTTCCACCTTCACGGGCTGAGCGAAATTCTGTTCGAGCAGATTATGCACCCAGTTTTCGCCCGAAAGACGGGGATGATCGTATTCCTTGGAGGCGTCCAGCCCCAGCGTCAGCACGCCCGTCTCCGGATTCACGCGAAGATGCTTTCCGCCCGCGACATAATCCCACCCGCCGTCCTGCGTACGGGTTTCGACGTATTCGGTGGCAAAATTGCTCTTTCCCGCCCATTGACCGATCTGCCAGACGCTGTCCGACTCCGCCGCCGCACTGCCGCCGTAATCGAAATAGCCGAAATTCTTTCGTCCCTCAGAACTGTCCATCCCCATGATGCCGAAGCCGTTTTCGTAATTCCGGTCGGAGAGGACGCTGATTTCCTCTGTTTCCGGCTCGGCGGAAGAAGAAATTTCACTTCCGCCGGAATCCGACACGTCCGACGACGGCGAAGCATCGCCCGACCCGCAGGCGGCGCCTCCGAAGGCGGCAAATGCCGTCCAGCACGTGAGCAATACGGAAAAAATAAACTGTTTTTGTCTTTTCATCAGCCTTTCCTCGTCGCATAGACGCCGAAATTCTCAAACGTGATTCCGACATCGTAAATTCCGGGCAGCTCCCAACCGATGTTGAAATCCTGAATATACAGGTCATCCACCGTCGTGTTGAGTAAAGCGCCTTGCTCCCGGCACTTTTCAAGCCCCGTTTTCAGATCGGCTATCATGTCATAGCGTATCTGATAGGTCTTGCCGACCTGCGGTTTCTCGCTGAGCACGACGTCCGTGCCCGTTCCGACCATCCAGGAACTCGTCCCCCGATCGAACATGATGCTCGGATCCAGCCGATCGTAGCGCGCGTCGAAAAGCGGGATGCCGAACCAGAAATATTTGCCCTGATCGGCGGCGGCATTGCTGTAAACCATGAAGAACATCGTCACTTGCGCCGCATGGGCATTGGGATTGAACAGCTCCTCCATCCCCCTGTCCGCCAAAACGTCGTCGCATTGTTCCAGCGTCATGTCTATTTCAAATTCCAGCTTTTCCAATTCCCTGACGGTCATTTTCGGATACAGCGTGGAAGTGAGCAGCAGATGCACCCACGGCTCGCTGCCGCTTCTGGGCAGGAGATTTTCCCCGTCCCGGATCCCGTCGCCGTCGTCGTCGGACGAATATTCGACGGAGCCTTTGATCCCCAGCGTGATGCTGTTTTTCCCGCGGTTGACGGCAACCGTCTTGGCGGGGTCGGAATAGACGTAAGTTCCGTCCTCTTTCACCTCCGGCGTCCGATAGGCGGGATCGACCAGGGAATAGGAAGACGCATGCTGCGCGAGAGACCAGAGCGGCCCCGTGCCGGTCGCCGTCCCTCCGTAATCGATTTCCCCGCCCGAAGCCCAGGAAAAATACCCGTCGTCTTCGAGATCGGTATATACCGGCTCGCCCGGCGCGGAGACTTCCAGCCCCGTCGAATAGGAAGGATCCATAAGCAGATTCACCCTGCCGTCCCCCGTCTCCGACGAACCGCCGGACGACGGTCCCCCGCAGGCGCCCGCCGACACCGCCAGCAGCGCCGCGACAAAAATGCCGATTGCCTTTGATTTTCTCATCATATCGTTTTCCTCACATTTTGAACGCACCGGCGGAAATCCCTTCGATGAACTGTTTGGAACAAGCCGCAAACAGGACGATGAGGGGAATGGAAGAGATGACGTAGCCGGCAAAGGAGACGCTGTACGCCCCCGTCATATTGTAATACTGATCGGTAAAGGAGACGAGCGCGACGGAAATCGGGCGCATATCCCCGCGGAGGAGCACGAGACTCGGCCACAGATAATCGTTCCAGCTCCCCATAAAGCTGTTGATGCCCAAAACCGCGATGATGGGCATGGACAGCGGGACCATGATGCGGAAGAGGGTGACGGCATTGTTCGCGCCGTCGATCTCCGCCGCGTCGAAAAGTTCCTTGGACACGCCGCCGAAAAAGGAGCGCAGCAAAAACAGGGACATGGGAATGCTCGAAGCGATACCGGGCAGAATGACTCCCAAAAAGCTGTTCGTCAGCCGGAATTTATAGACGATGACGTATTGGCTTGTCAGCGTCAGCGTTCCGGGAATCATCATCAGGGCGAGAATCGCCATGAAAATGATATTTTTCCCCGGGAAACGAAACCGGACAAATGCAAACGCCGTAATGATGGGGACAATCAGGCTGCCCGCCGTCTGCGCGCAGGTAATGATAAAGGAATTTCCGATATACTGCCGGATATTCAGCCACGCCAGCCGGTAATTGTCCGCCATGACCCCGAAATCGATGAGCGTAGGCGTATAGGGATACTTCTGATCCTGGGTGATGCTCTTCACGCTCTTGATGACCATCAGATACATGGACAGCCAGGCAAAAATCAGGAAAAACCAGATGACCAGCTGCACGATCGCGTCCAGCGTGAGGCGTTTTGCGCCCGCGCGCGAAAACAATCTGCCCTTTTTCATGCGCCGTCCTCCTCTTCGCTGTTCTTGTTCTTGATAAAGACGTTGTTGATGACGGTAAGCGCCATGATGATCAGAAAGAGAATGATGCCCAGGGCATTTGCCCTTCCGTAATCGCTCTTGTTGAACGCATAATTATAGATGAGGTAACCGGGAACCATGGAAGCGCCGTCCACGCCCGGTCCCCCGCCCGTCACGATCAGCTGCAGATTGAAATTCTGCATTCCGGAAATGATCGACGTGATCACGAAATACTTGATCTGCCCCACCATCATCGGCAGATGGAAATACACGATCCGGCGGAGAGGGCCGACGCCGTCGAGCTTTGTCGCCTCTATCATCTCCGCGGAAATCCCCTGCAGGGAAGCGATGTAAATCAGCATCGTCGTTCCGCCGCCCCAGGGGAAGCCGGTCAGGATAATCGAGAGCAAAACGGTATTTTCGCTGAAATACCAGCCCTGCGGCTCGATGCCGAACAATCCGACGATCAGGTTGGCGATACTCTGTTCCGAAGGCATGAAGATGATTTTCTGCCATATCATCAGCCCGACGATTCCCGGAACGACGATGGGGATGACGAACATGATCCGATAAAACGCCGAAAGCCGTTTGAAACGGAGATTGACGAGCAATTCCGCAAGGATCAGGTTTGCCAGATGGGACAGCAGAAAGGTGGAAATCGTGATGATGAATACGTTTTTCAGAGAGATCCAGAAAATGCGGTCGGAAAGGACATACCGGTAATTTTCCAGCCCTGCAAAGCCCTGCAGCTGCACGCCGTTGGAATCGTAAAACGAGGTCACGAGAGACATCACGGGCGGCACGTAGCAAAACATCAGCATGAGCACGATCGCGGGCAGAAGCCAGATATAGGCATAATACTGATATTTTTTCCTCCTGCGGACCTTTGTGCCGCCCGGAGCCTTTCCGGACCGGGCTGTTTCAGCCTTGATCACATTCATCGGCGCGCCTCACCACCGGCTGGTATCGTACTCGTTTTCGATGATATATTCGTTGACGAGCCCTTTCACCTGGCTTTCCAGACCTTTCATGAGGGAATCGAGCTCCCTGTCGCCGTCGATATAGGTAAATGTGGCGTTCAGAAAATACGCGCTGTAATCGGAGCCGAAACAGTTCCAGGAATTGGCGACGCCCCAGCACACCTTTTCGGAATCTTCGCAGTCTTCCATGTACATGGAAAGAACGGGCTGCAGATATTCGGGCACGGAATCGATGGACTCGGGATTCAGAGGAATGCCGCCGCCCAGATCGCCGATCAGCCGGTTATTCTGTTCGGGCGCCGTGAGAAACATGAGCAAATCCGCACAGGCGTCCACACAGGCTTCTCCCTTGTTCTTCGCCGTGTTCGTGATCCACCAGGAGGTGCCGTAGCCCGCCG
Organism: Candidatus Scatosoma pullicola; assembly: GCA_018712725.1. Lineage (GTDB taxonomy): Bacteria > Bacillota > Clostridia > Christensenellales > Borkfalkiaceae > Scatosoma > Scatosoma pullicola. The sequence continues at coordinate 3,593 of DVGN01000029.1, read as the reverse complement.
AACCGCGGCGGCCGCCGGTGATCTTCTGCAATCCTTCCGTGCTGATCCCCGCGTTCTGAATATCTTCGACAGAAAGCAACGGATAACCCGTGATGGCATATTCGAAATCGACGGCGGAATTGGCGGAAATCTGACGCAGCGTACCGCCTACCCCTTCGATAAAGGCGCACTTTCCGTTGACGAATTCCGTGAGGGGCGAATACTGGCTGTACCCTTCGGGGAAGTACTCGCATCTGTCCTTGATGAGTTCCAGATACACCTTGAACTGAGGAGAATCCACGCTCCAGAGTTCTTTCGTATAAGCGCGGCACCACTCTTCGCTGTTAAGATGTCCGTCCCCGTTCATATCGCAGGTTTCGAAGAGATAGCCGAACAGATTGGATTCGAGGAAAATGTCATACCACCGGTAAGGGGTCAGAAACGTCTTGATGCCCAGGGTGGGATTTGCGTCCGCATACTCCTGCACGCATTTCTGCGCGTTTTTGAAATCGGTGTACGTTTCCAGCGAAAGGAGATTGCCTCCGCCGTCCGTGTACCCCGCCGCTTTCAGAATATCTTCGTTGTAGATGATGCCGATGGGGATGCGCTCGAGATTGACATAATACCGGTCGCCGTCGCTGGTGACCATATATTCGGTGGTATCATAGAGATCCAGCCAGGTGTCGTATTCCGGCGCATAGGGATTTTTCTGATTGAGATACTGATTGAGCGGCACAAACCAGCCCTTGTTTTTGTCCTCTTCCACGGTAGACCCGTTCATATAGATGATGTCGGGCGCCGTCCCCGCATTGAGAAGGGGGCGCAGAGAACTTGTGGAGCCGCCGTAAGACGTCGTATTGACGATGACGGTATACCCCGGATGTGCCGCTTCCCATTCTTCGCAGAGCACTTCGAGCGTGTTATAGGGAAAAGGATTGGATTCCGTCTTGTCCATGGATACCGTGGAATTGAAATTGCCGATATCCCCGCCGCCGTCGATCACGATGGTATATTCGTCGAATATTTCGTCTCCGCCGCAACCGCCCAAACCGGAAACCGCCATCAGACAGGCGAAGACCGATGCCGAAATTTTTATGATTTTACTCTTCATGAAATTTGCCTCCAAAATCTTCCGTCAGTGTTTTTTTCTCTTGCCGAAAGCAATCGCCAAAGCCGCCGGGAACGCCGCAAGGGCGCCGATGCCCGCCGCGGATCCGCATCCGCTTCCCTCCCCCGTGCTCTCCGGAGGAGTTGTGCTCTCCGAAGAACTGTCGGAAGAATCACCCGGTTCCGAAGGTTTATCCCCGTCGGGAAGATCGGGAACTTCCGTGAGATCGGCGTCCGAAGCATTGTATCCGTTGATAGTATCTATCGCCGCGCTGAAGCCGCCGCGATCCTCACAGAAAGACAAATACCCCATAAAGTCCGTGCCGAGCGTGCTTTTCAGTTCGCTGTTCTTGATGTTTGTGCCGTCGAATTTCTGATCGTTGAAAAAGATATTCGCATAGGTGGAATTTGCGTCGTCTTCCGCCTGAATCCTGATGTTGAACGTATCTCCGAGCTTATAGCTGAATACCATCGAACCGCGCATTGCGGAATAGAAACTCGTATGCGTGGATTTGATGAGATAGACGGTCACGCAAAGGCGGTTTCCGCCCTGCAATTCAAACATGAACACAATGCCGGGATTTTCCTGCATCTTCGCCACTTGTTCGTCGTCGTTGGAATCGGTGCAGACGTAAAATCTGTCCTGATTTTTCGTCAGGGAAAAAGCAAACCAACCCACGCTCGGCTCCCCTTCCGTGATGCGGAGAGACATCGAAAACTGATTTGCCATCACCTTTTTGCCGTAGGAAAGCGCGGAACCCGAACCGTTCGTCGCGGAATACTCGAATTTCTCGCCGTCGTTGTAAACGGCGACCGAATCTCCCTTGTTCCAGCCGTCCAGCTTGCTGTATCCGGCGATCTTTTCCTGCAAATCCACAAGTTTGAGGGAAACTTCCGCGCGCGTGGCTTCGTCGAGCTTTTGAAGATTCACGTAAATCTCGTTGCGGTAATCGGTCAGTTTATTGATATCGGCAATGGAAGAAACGGATTCCGCCTGCGTTTCGTAGGCATCCAGATAGGCGAGAACGACGTTTTTCCGGGCGGTTTCCAGCTCGGCGAGCGCCGCGTCGTAAGCCGTCAAAGCCGCGTTGTAGTCCGCTTCGTGTTCGCCGAGTTCCGCGCCCTCCAAAAGGGCAAGATCGGTGTTTTCGATGTCCGCGGCAATCTCATCCGCCGCCGCGATCGAATCGTTGCTGTCCGCAGCCTTCGCCGCTTCGGAGAGTTTTCCGATGTCGTACTCCAACAATTCGATCTTGTCCGCCACGTCGAGCGCGGCTTTCGCATCGGCGATTTTCTGCTCGGCTTCGGCAAGCGTGGGCGTCCAATACGCCACGTCGTTGCTCCTGAGCGCCCCGAAATCGACGGAATCGCCGAGCTCCTCTGCCGCAATGACCGCAGCCGCCGTACTCAGATCTCCGCCTGCCGCTTCCGCATAGGCGTTCAGATCCTCAATAATATCCTTCACCGATTCCTCATAGGCGTTGACGTTTCCCTCTTTGAGGGATTTTACCCGGATCACTTCGTTTCCGTCGCTGATACAGCCGAGCGACAGATATATATTGTCCAGCTCTTCGCCGAGCGTCCCCGTAACTTCGTCTATGGGAATCGTATAGTAATCGCCGTCGTTGACCTGCATGGTGAAATTCGATCCCGCCGCGTATTGGACGAATTTGATTTTGAGAATGCCGTCCGCCGCTTCGAACACATAGCCGGAATTCTGCGCGTCCCAGGGAATCGCCGCCGGGGCGGGCGTCATCGCGGGAATCGTGGCGACGTGCGCCTCGTTGGAAACGACAAAGCCGTACTGACCGCCGTGTTTCATAATCTTCACGGCAAACCCGCCGTTTTCGGCGCCCACATACACGCCCGGCTGCACGCCGAAAATCAGGGCGAGCTGAGAGTCCGAAGCGACGTTGGTCATATCCAGCACGATCTCGAAATCGGTCAGATCGACCGCATAATTAAAGGCATACCGCTGTCCCCAGCCGCCGCCCACGAGAATTTCGTATTCGCCGCGGTTGACGCCCATGGAGGGATCCTCTATGAGTTTTGTCCCGAACTTTTCCGCATCGCCCCAGTTGCCGTTTCCCGTTCCGAAAGGCACCCGTTCGTCGAGCGAACCGCCGACGACGGACGGAGTCCATGCCCCTTCTTCCGCCGTTGCGCAGATGTTCACATACGAATTTGCAGCCAAAGCCGCCCCACCGGTCGCCGCGCCGCCGAATATCATCGCCGCCGCGAGGATCGCCGCCGTAAAAGTTTTTCTTTTCATCATCTGACCTCCTTCAGAATTTTAATATTTTTACATTGTCTTTCCAGACAAGTCTTACCGTGACATCGCCGCCGGTCACCCGGATTTCCGGCTCTTCCTCCGGAGATTTCCGCGCCTTGCAATGAAGATGGAACAACCGCCCCCGGAAGGGATAGTTTTCGATTCCGAATTCCTCCGTCAGGTTCACCCTCCATTCGATCTCCCCCTTCTCTCCGTCCGCCGTTATCCCGAATAC
>DVGN01000028.1 GCA_018712725.1 Candidatus Scatosoma pullicola | reverse complement strand
GGGACGACGTCGGCGAAGAGGAGAAAGACCCAGAACAGCCGTCGGGCGATCGCGTAATAGAGTACGTTGTAAAATCCCGTGCAGAGGAGGACGTAGAGGAACAGGGCGGCGTTGAGGACGACGGAGGGGAGCACCCGCTTTTGCGTCCCGACCGCCCGCGTAAAGCAGTACACGCACGATTGCAGGATAAAGGCGTAGTAGAAGAGCAGGACGACGGTCATCATATAGAGGAGCAGCAGATCGAACCTGCCGACGACGGCAAGCCCGGGGAAGTACTGAGCGGTCTTTGCAAAGGCGAATTCCTGCCGGGGGGCAAGGGGACCGAACACGCCGTAAAACAGGGCGAGAAAAACGAGGACGAACGCTCCGCCGCCCGCGAAGGAGAGGGCGATTTTCTTTCCGTCTCCCTTTTTATAACGATAGGCGTCCAGAAGGGGAAGGAAAAGTGCGGTGTCCGAAAAATGCCCCAGAGTCTCCTTAAATCCCGCCGCGGACGACGAAATCGGCGTGCCGAAAAGGGGGAGCAGATTGGAAAAATCCGCCGTTCCCGCAGACAGAATGAAAAGTCCGGCAAAGGAGACGAGAAAGAGGGGCATGGCGAGATCGGCGCTCCGCCCGAAGCTCCTGGCGCCCTTGACGCAGACGAATCCGGAAAAGAGGAAAAAGGTGCAGAAAATACACATGGAGGGCGCGGTGTCGAAAAAGGCGGTGTAGACGAACCGCTCGAAATCGAGCAGGGGGGAGAGTGCGGAAAAGGCGAAGTAGAGGGCGTAAGCCCCGTAGGCGATCTTCGCCGCGGGCTTCCCCAGCCTCTCTTCGACGAGCCCGAAAAAGCCCTTTTCCGAGCGGGAGGCGAGAAAGAGGATGGCAGCCAGCACGCAGCCCTGCAAGAGATAGTGCGCCAGCGCGGGCAGGAGCAGATCCCCTTTGGCGAAATAGGACAGCAGGGCGGGCGCGGCGAGCAGTTTGGACGCGGGCGCGAGAAAGGCCGCGAAAAAGCAGAGCTGTCTTCCGTTGACGGCATACGCCGTCCGTTCGGTTTTGGTCATCGCGTTTTTCCTCCTTGTCCGTCGTCCGTTTTTTCGATTCCGCCCTTTTCTGCGTCGCTTTTTTTCCCTTTCCCCTTTTCCCCGCAGGGATTTTTCGCGCTCAGCCGCACGCGGTTTTCCGGGCGGAAGATCCGGGGGCGTTCGGTCAGGCTCTGTATGCCGTATTTGACGACCGAATCTTTGAGGTCGTGGGGCACGAGCGGGGAAAACGGGGCAAGCAGGGGAGTGCCGAACGCTTCCGCGCTCAGAAGATAATAGAGCAGGAAGGCGGAGAGCAGCACGATGCCGAAGGGGCCGAGACTGCCCGCGACCAAAAGATACAGCCAGCGCAGGATGCTGCCCGCTTCGACGAAATCGGGCACGGTGTACAGGCAGATGCCCGAAAAGGCGACGATGATGATGGCGGGCGTGGAGACGAAACCGGCGGAGACCGCCGCTTCCCCCAATACCAGCGCGCCGACGACGGACAGGGACATGCCCACATATCTGGGCATCCGGATGCTCGCTTCTTTCAGCACTTCCAGAACGAGCAGCAGGAGGAACATTTCCAGGCTCGGGGAGAGGGGAAGCCCCTGGATGCCGCTCGCGATGGTCAGGGTCAGCCCGAGAGGAAGGAGCTGGGTCTTGAAGAGCTGGGAACAGACGTAAAAGGCGGGCAGAAGAAGGGACACCAGCGCCGCGAAAAAGCGGATGGCGCGGAACACGCTCGCCATAAAGGGGGAGACGTAGTAATCCTCCGCGCTCTGCAGATCTTCCAGAAAGAGGAAGGGCGCCGTCAGGGCGATGGGGGAGCCGTCCACGAGGATCCCCACCCTGCCTTCGGCGAGCTTTGCCGCAAAGACGTCCGGCTTTTCCGTCGTGCCCACCCGGCGGAACACCGAGTGTTTTTCGGGGGAAAGGAAGTCGGCGATGTAGGAGGAATCGGGGATGTAATCGATGTCGATCGCCCCGATCTTTCGGGAAACTTCCTCTCTGACGTCTGCATCCGCGATGCCTTCCAGCCAGCACACGGCGATATTCGTCTCCGAGCGCCTTCCCGCTTTCAGCATTTCAAAGCGCAGAGCCGGGGATTTCAGCCGTTTGCGAACTAAGGACATGTTCGTCTTGACGTCCTCGATGAAGCCCTCCCGCGGGCCTTTTACCGCTACGCCCGTCGGCGGTTCCGCCACCGCGCGCACGGGCGGTTTTTTCGCCCCTACGACAAAGCCCTCGGCGATGCCGTCCGCCAGCAGCAGGCAGTTCCCGTCCAGCACTTCCCGGCACATCTCTTCCGGGTCGGTCAGTTCCTTGACTTCGGGAAAGAGCAGGGATTCCCGCACGGCCTTTTCGGTGAGCGCAGCCCTGCCCCCTTCCTTTTTGCCGATTTCGGCGAGCGGACGGGCGGCGAGATCGCCGAGTACGGCTTTGTCCACGATGCCGTCCGCGTACAGGATCGCGCAGTCGGTGCCGCATCCTGCGCGGAAGGTGTAGACGAGTATATCTTCCGACGCCAGCACCCCTTTGAGCGCGCGGATGTTTTCTTCGAGTTTTTCGGTCAGATTTTCCACATACCGAGTATGCCTCTTTTGCCGGAAAGCTATGTGCGAAAGGACGGAAAAGCCCGCGCCTTCCGGCGCGGGCGGCTTCCCGCACGGCGAAGGCGCCGCATTGGCGGCGCTTGTTTCGCTTTTTCGGTTTTGTCAGGCGTCCGTTTCCTCCGATTTGTCCGATTTTTCCGCCGCGCTCGCTTCGTCCGGACTTCTCCCGCCTTCGGAGGGCGCGTCCGTCTCTCTTTTCCCGTCGGAGGGTTCCGGAACGGAATTTTCCGGGGATGCGTCCGTTTCGCTTTTATCCCCGCTCTTTGCGGAGGGAAGGAAACGGAGGGCGCGCAGGGCGGTTGCCGTCACGCCCGCGCCCAGGCCGCATTTTGCGATCCGTCCGAGCGCTCCGCCGAAAGAGGAAAAATCTCTGCCGGAGAGGAAAAACCAGACCGCGTACAGCAGGACGCCGAGCAGGAAGGGCAGCGCCGCCCTGAGTCTGGACGAAAGGGGCTTGCCGTACTTTTCGGGGAGGCGTTCGGCGAGCGCGCACACCAACCCGTCCAGCAGGCCGAGCAGAACGACATCCAATCCGCATTCGTGCAGAAAAGCAAGAAACTCAGAAAAAGTCATGCGTCTATATCTCCTTTCTCGAATTTTTCGTCCGGAAAGGGACCCGCCGCTTTCTGTGTCCTCTGCGGAAGGAGGCGGGGCGTCCCCCGTTTTTTCCTGCCGCGATGATATTATAACACGGTTTTTCCGTTTGTCAAGAGGGGACTGACAGCTTTTTTTGCGAATTGATTTCGGATTTCGATTTACTATACGAAAACCGGCTGTCTTATCCCCTCCGTCACTTCGTGACACCTCCCCTTTGTCAAAAAGGGGAGGCATGGGTGGTAGGCGACGCTCCCTATCATAAGGGGAGGCATTTTTTTATTATGGCTCCCTTGTGCAAAGGGAGCTGTCAGCCAACGGCTGACTGAGGGATTGTCTGTTCGGCTTCTGAACTTCTTATCCCCTCCGTCTCGCTCCGCTCGACACTTCCCCTTTGTCAAAAAGGGGAGGTTCTCTATATTTGGCTCCCTTGTGCAAAGGGAGCTGGCATGCGCAGCATGACTGAGGGATTGTCTGCTCCTTTTTAACGGAAAGAAGAAAAAATCGGCCCGCGATATTTCGCGGGCCGATCGGCTCTTTTTTTGGAAGTTTCGAAAAATTTTCGTCCGGCACTTCCGGAATTTATCCGATAATTCCGGGGCTTGCACCCTTTAATAAGGCAGGAGGGCGAGCCGCCGTCTGATGCTGTCGATCCCCGCTCTGGCAGCGGAAACGCTGCTTCCGCCCACGCTGCTGCGGCTGTTTGCCGAATTTTTCGCCTTGACGATCTCCGTGATGTCCTCTTCGAACACCGGGCTGTGCGCCTTGTATTCCGCCAGGGTCATGTCGGAAAGCGTCCTGCCCCTTTCGAGACATTCCCGCACGATGCCGCCCACGATGCCGTGCGCGGTGCGGAAGGGGACTCCCTTTTTCGCGAGATAGTCGGCGACGTCCGTCGCGCAGGTGAAATCCTCCGCCGCCGCTTCTTCCATCCGCTCTGTGTTCAGTCCGATCTGACCCATCATCTCGGCGAAGATGGCGAGGCAGTCCTTCAACGTCTTTTCCGCGTCGAACAGACCCTCCTTGTCCTCCTGCAAATCCTTGTTGTAGGCGAGGGGGATGCCCTTGATCGCCGTGAGCAGGGCGACGAGATCGCCGTATACCCGCCCCGTCTTGCCGCGCACGAGTTCGCAGATGTCCGGGTTTTTCTTCTGCGGCATGATGGAGGAGCCCGTCGAATAGGCGTCCGGCATCTCCCAGAATCCGAATTCCGTCGAAGTGTATAAGATGGCGTCTTCGCACAGCCGGGAGAGATGCGCCATCGCCAGGGACGCCGCGAAGAGATATTCCGCCGCGAAATCCCTGTCGGACACCCCGTCGAGGGAGTTTTGGGAAATTTCCGAAAAGCCCAGGAGTTCTCTGGTGATTTCCCGGTCGATGGGATAGCTCGTCCCCGCGAGCGCGCCGCTGCCCAAAGGCATCACGTCCGCCCGTCTGCGCACGAGACAGAATCTGTCCGCATCCCGCAAAAACATCTCCGAATAGGCGTTGAAATATTGGGCGCAGTTGATCGGCTGCGCCTTTCTCAGGTGGGTGTATCCGGGCATGATGTTTTCCGCGTATTTCTCGGAGAGGGATACCAGGGTTGAGACGAGCTTCTTCAAAAGCCCGACGACCTCCTCCGCGGAAGAGCGGACGTACAGCCGGAAATCGGTGGCGACCTGGTCGTTGCGGCTGCGGGCGGTGTGCAGGCGCTTGCCCGCGTCGCCGATGCGGGAGACGAGTTCGTTTTCGACAAAGGAGTGGATGTCCTCCTGCCCCGAAATTTCCAGCCTGCCCCCTTCGATGTCCGAGAGGATGGCTTCCAGCCCCCCTTTGATCGCCGCGGCGTCCGCTTCGGACAGGATACCGCATCTGCCCAGCATCTCCGCGTGCGCGAGCGACGCCGTAATGTCCGCCTTGTACAGCTTTTTGTCGAACGAGAGGGATTCGTTGAACGCGTCCGCGTCCGCCGCCGTGGGTTCGGCGAATCTGCCCTGCCAGAGTTTCATGTGTCTTTCTGCCTCCGTAATGTCCCGATTGCCGCGGCGGGCGCAGCCTTTTTCGCGCTTTCCGGGCTTGCCCGCCCGGTTGCCGACCGATTGCGATGATTGCCGGCCGATTGCCCGCGATTTGGCTTGACTTTTTGCGCGCGTTGGGGTACAATAGAATGGAATATGCCCTTTGCGCTCTGCCGCCGCTTTTTTATTTTACTATATTCCGCAAAAATTGGCAACTCTTTTGCGGGGGGCGGGGCGTTTTCGCAAGGGAAATTCGGGCGTTTCGTCTGAAAATCGGGCGCCCGCGGGAGGGAGCATGATCATTCTCGGCATCGACCCCGGCATCGCCACGATGGGGTACGGGGTGGTGGACAAGGACAAAAACGGCAACTGCCGCGCCGTCGATTACGGCGTGGTCGTCACGCCCAAAGAGGAGACGCTGCCCGTCCGGCTCGCCATGCTCGAAGAGGGGGTGGGCAAGATCATCGACAAATTCTCCCCCGAAGAGGTCGCCCTCGAAGAGCTGTTTTTCACCAAGAACATCACGACGGGCATCGCCGTCGCCCACGCCCGCGGCGTCATCCTGCTCGCCTGCGTCAAGCGGTGCGGCAAACTGTACGAATACACCCCTATGCAGATCAAACAGGCGCTGACCGGCTACGGCAGGGCGGACAAGAAGCAGATCCAGCAGGTCGTCGCTTCCCTGCTCCGCCTGAAGAGCATCCCCAGGCCCGACGACGCCGCCGACGCGCTCGGCATCGCCCTCTGCCATGCGTTCACCAGCCGTTTCGGGACCCTGTTCGCGGTGGAAAACAGCACCCGCACCAAGGGCAAAAACGCCGTGACGGGCAGCTATTTCAAGTCGGCGATGGAACTCGACAAAAAAGTGCGCGGGAAATGATTTCGGATGATTGACGGTTTGGGAAGCGGAAAGGGCGCCGCGCGGACGGCGAAGCACTCGTTGCATAAATTTGCGTCAAATTTTTGTAATATTGTATTTTTCGGACGGAGGAAGAGAGAAAGATGGTCGCATATCTGCGGGGCAGGGTTTTGACGACGACGGCGGAGACGATGATTGTGGACGTGAACGGCGTCGGATATGAAGTGTATTGCTCGGGGGCGGCGTTTGCCAAAGCCGCGGTCGGCGGTACGGCGGAACTGTACACCCATTTGCAGGTGAAGGAGGACGGCATCACCCTGTTCGGCTTCGCTTCGCCCAAGGAAAAGGAAATGTTTCTGCGGCTCATTTCCGTGCCCGGCGTGGGGCCCAAACTCGGCATCGCCGTGCTTTCCTCCATGAGCGGGGACGACTTCGCCGCGGCGGTGGCGACGGCGGACGTCAAACGGCTTTCGGCGGTCAAGGGGCTGGGCAAAAAGACGGCGGAAAAGATCGTCCTGGAACTGCACGGAAAAATTTCGGCGGCGGAGGTCATCAGCGCGGGCGGCGGAGAGCTGGGCGGCTACGCCGGCGGCGGGGAAGACAGGCTTTCCGCTTCGGACGAGGACGCCGTTTCCGCTCTGATGGGCCTGGGCTATAACCGCGCGGACAGCGTGCGCGCCGTCCGGCGGGCGCACGACGGAGGGGCGAGGAGTACAGAGGAGGTAATTATGGCCGCCCTCCGCTCCGGTGTTTGAAACGTCATTCATCTTGCCATACATTGTCGCGCTGCGTTTTCTTCGGGTCGTGTACGTTTAAGTACACTCCCTTTCAGAAAGCCTCGCGCTTCGCGTCTGGCAAGCGACTGACGCTTCAAACTTCGGTTTATCCTGCTTTGAGGAAATTCGGGCAATCTTCCCGTCGCAAAATCCGCAGACTCCTTGTCTCGGACGCGACTGACGCCTTAAACTTCGCTCGGACCGGCTTTGAGGAAATTCGGACAGAATTTGCGTCCGCCTCATGCCTCCCCTTATGGTAAGGGGAGGTGTCGAGCGGAGCGAGACGGAGGGGATAAGAAGTTCGGAAGCCGGACGGACAATCCCTCAGTCTGTCCTACGGACAGCCAGCTCCCTTTGCACAAGGGAGCCATAGGGCGGGGTCGTTGCAACAGAGTTCCTTTGCACAAGGGAGCCATGATTGGGTGGAGGAAAAAATATGCGGATTGCGGAAAGGGATATTTTTCTCAAAGACGGCACAAAATGCCGGCTGCGTTCGCCCGAAGAGGAGGACGCGGGGGCGGCGCTCGCCTTTCTCGACGACGTTTCCCGTTCCCCTTTCCTGCTCGCCGAGCCGTGGGAGAGGCGGGACACCGTGGAAAACGAGCGCAAATTTATCCGCGCTTTCCTTTTGGACGAAGGGGGCGCGATGATCGGGGCGTTTGCGGAGGACGGCGCGCTCGCGGGGCTGGCGTCCGTGCGGCGGGTGCGGGATTCGGCGAAACTCCGGCACCGCGCCGAGCTGGGCGTGTCCGTCGCCGAAGGGATGCGGCGGCGGGGATTGGGCTTTCTGCTCATGCGCGCCGCGGAAGATTGGGCAAAAAAAGCCGGGTTCGAGCAGCTGGAACTCAGCGTGTTTGCCGCAAATTTCGCCGCGCGGGCGCTGTACGGCAAGTGCGGCTTTGAAATATGGGGCGCGAGAAAGCGCGCCTTCCGCCTCTCTTCGGGCGGTTACGACGACGAAATTCTGATGGGCAAATTTCTGACAAGATCCGGGAAATGAACGGGGCAGGGATTTGACGAGCGCCGAAAGAAACGCGGCGCAAGGAGTGGAGATATGTTTGACGACGAGTACGAAGGCGACAATCTGGTCGTCAGTACCAAAACGGAATACGACGCGGAGGAGAACGTCCTCCGCCCCAAAACCATGGCGGATTACGTCGGACAGGAGAAGGTCAAGGAAAATCTGAACGTCTACATCGCCGCGGCGAAACAGCGGGGGGAGGCGCTCGACCACGTCCTTTTATACGGCCCGCCCGGCCTGGGCAAGACGACGTTGGCGCACATCATCGCCAACGAACTCGGCGTGCAGATCAAGCTGACGAGCGGCCCCGCGATCGAGCGGTCGGGGGATCTCGCCGCCATTTTAACCAACCTCAACGACCGCGACGTGCTGTTCATCGACGAGATCCATCGGCTCAATCGTTCGGTGGAGGAAATTCTCTATTCGGCGATGGAGGACTACGCGCTGGACATCATCGTGGGCAAGGGCCCTTCGGCGCGCAACATCCGCTTTTCTCTGAAGCGGTTTACCCTCATCGGCGCGACGACGCGGGCGGGCATGCTCGCCTCCCCCTTGCGCGACCGATTCGGCATCATCAACCGCCTGGAAATTTACACGCCCAAGGAATTGCAGCAGATCGTCACCCATTCGGCGGCGGCTCTGGAGATCGACATCGAACCGGAGGCGGCGGAGGAGATCGCCCGCCGCAGCCGCGGCACTCCCCGTATCGCCAACCGCCTTTTGAAGCGGGTGCGGGACTTTGCGGCGGTCCGGGGACACGGGCGGGTGACGCCGGGCGACGCGAAATTCGCGCTCGAACGGCTGGAGATCGACGAACTCGGGCTCGATCAGACGGACCGCAACCTGCTCCGCGCCCTCATCGAGAAATTCGGGGGCGGACCGACGGGCTTGGAGACGCTCGCCGCGGCGACGGGAGAGGACGCGAACACCATCGAAGACGTCTACGAGCCCTATCTTTTGCAGCTCGGCTTTATCGCGCGCACGCCGCGCGGGCGGATCTGCCTTAAAGACGGGTATGCGCACATGGGCGTGAAGATGGGCGAGAAGGCGAGGCGCCAGGTCTCCCTTTTCGAGTCGGATGACTGACGGCTTTGCGGGGCGGATTTCAAAAACGGACAGGGCAGGGATTTGACGAGCGCGAAAATATCCGGCGGAAACGCCGGCGGGACGGTCGGAGTTATGGAAAAAGATACGGTAAAAGAATTGTCGGAAAACGCGGCGGAAAACGGGCGAACCGGGGCGGTGTCCGCGGCGGAAGGCGCAAAGCCGGGCGCGGGACAGCGTGCGGAACAGGACGCGGAAAAAGTGCAGTATAAAAAGAGCGATTTTTATTACGATCTGCCCGAAGAGCTGATCGCGCAGACGCCGGCGGAGCCGCGGGATTCCTCCCGGCTGCTCGTCTACGACCGAAAGACGGGGCAGATCGAAGACAGGATCTTCCGGGACATCGGCGAATACCTGGTGCCGGGGGACGTGCTGGTCGTGAACAATACCAAGGTCATTCCCGCGCGCATGTATGCGCTGACCGAACACGGCGGGACGGTGGAGGTGCTGCTGCTCCGCCGCTATGACATCCGCACCTGGGAAGTGCTGATGAAGCCGGGCAAAAAGGGGAAGATCGGCGCGAAAATGAAGGTGAACGACGAACTGTCCTTGACCGTGAAGGACGTCACGGAGACGGGAGAGCGGGTGGTGGAGTTTGCCTACGACGGGGTGTTTGAGGACATTCTGTCCCGGGTGGGGACGATGCCGCTGCCCCCGTATATCAAGGAAAAGCTGAAAGATCAGAGCCGTTACAACACGGTGTACAGCAAGGTGGACGGGTCGGCGGCGGCGCCGACGGCGGGGCTGCATTTCACGGCGGGACTTTTGGAGAGCCTGAAACAAAAGGGGGTGGAAGTCGCCGAAATTCTGCTGCACGTGGGGCTGGGGACTTTCCGCCCCGTCAAAGAGGAGATCATCACCGACCACAAGATGCACACGGAATTTTACCGGGTGGACGAGAGGGCGGCGGAGACCATCAACCGCGCGAAGCGGGAGGGCAGGCGGGTGATCGCCGTCGGCACGACTTCGGTGCGCACGCTGGAAAGCGTCGCCGACGAAAGGGGATTTGTGCGCGCGTGCAGCGGGGAGACGGACATCTTCCTGTATCCGCCCTATCGGATGAAATGCGTGGACGCCCTCATTACCAATTTCCACCTCCCCGAAAGCACTTTGATCATGCTCGTCGCCTGTATGACGGGCAGGGAGGAGATTTTACGGGTGTATCGGTATGCGGTGGGGCAGAGATATCGGTTTTTCAGCTTCGGCGATGCTTGTCTCATCCTCTAAACTTCGCAATAGTTCGTCGAGCTTGCGCACTCCTTGGTCACGTACGCCTTTTGTACGCTCCCTGCGTCGCTTGCGCGCTCTCCTGCTCTTGCTCGTTTTTAGAATGAGACATCTGCGGGTACGGCGCATCTCTTTGTTGCGCTGCGGCAACCTCCGGTCATTTACGTTTTTTGTAAAC
>DVGN01000027.1 GCA_018712725.1 Candidatus Scatosoma pullicola | reverse complement strand
GTTGTCTCTCCGTTAAAATTTTCCGCAGACTCTCGTTACATTTTTTCTCCGAAAAAATGTAACGAAACAAAAATGTGAGGGGAGGTGGTGCGAAGCACCAGAGGGGATAAGAAAGTCAAAAATGCGGCAGGCAGGGTTTTGACGACGACTTTTTTCGGATTCATCGAACCCCGAATATTCTCTCGGAAAATTCCTTTTCCGGCAAATCGCTTGACAAAGGCAGAGGGGACGGGGTATAATAAAAATGCGGTCACGGCGAATCGGACGGGAGAGGAAAATGACGGAAGCGGAACAATTTGTAATCGATTATATGGAAGGCAGGACGGAATCCAAGGCATTTGTCGACAGGTTAAAGGCGGATCCGGGGATAGAAGATTGGCTGCAGAGCATCGTGCCGGAGGGGAAAATCGGATATTATGAGATCCTTCACGACGAAGCCGGCCGCCCGTATTTCAGAACGGGGCCCTATGACGTGCGGCGGTATATCGACCGCGCCCTAAACGCGGAAAACAAAAGCAATCTGCAAAGGCATCTCGATGTATTCGGCATCATCGCGCGATTGCTGAAAGAGGCGTTTCCCGAGCGGCAGATCCGTTTCGATACGTCGATGAAGAAAAAATTCAATTTCCTGTTGAAGGCGTGTCCGGACTATCTGTACAGCCGTGCAATCGAAGAATCGGGCATCTTCGAAAAGCTGATGAAAGAATTGCCGACGGGATGGTCCGAGCAGCGGAAGGTAAAGGAGTTCAGAAAGCGGATACGGGAAATGTTTTACATAGAGGGGCAAAATTATCCGAGGTGGCTGCACGTCAGCGAATGGCCGCTGTCGCCCGCGGGGAAGCCGACCAAATTTCTGAAACAGCGGAATTCTGACGGGGGAGATGTGGTAAAATATAAATTTCTCGACCCGGAAACGGGAAAGGAAATAGAAGTGGTGCAGAATTGGTACGTCGGGGTGAAGGCATAAGGCGGGGCGTGGGCGGAAAGCCGCGCCTTAAAGGTCGAAAAGGAAGATTTGCAAAATCTTTCCCGCGATTAAAAACGGACGCCGCAGCCAGCGCGGGATCATTTTTGAATCGTGGTATAAGTATATATATCCAAAAACAAGAAGTAGGTATCCGCGGAAAATGGCGGATGGTTGAAGGTTAAAAAACGGATACCACATAAACGACATATAATTGTACAATTTATGTAGAGCAAAAATCAAAACGCCGGAAATCTCAGCGGCTTTTCATGACGGTCGGAGATCGGAATTTATGAGGCGGCTGATTTTCGGGAGGGGGGGTAAAATGTATAAATATGAATGGTATTGGAAAAAGGGGCTGTGTGACGCCGAAATAATCGACATTAAAAAAGAAGATTATAACTATGATTATCGGCAAAGATGTCCGATAAGAAATATGTTTGAAATTGTTCTGGACGCAAAAGGCGCCATGTACGATACGCTTGTCAAATCCATAAGATTTTACAATTATAAAATCGTCAGGGGCGGGGAGGATTTGCTCCATACCTGGTGGTATGACGATGAAATTACGGAACAAGGCGGGCGAAAGCAGTTGAAACTGACTTCGCGAAAATCCAAGGATAAATTCTGCGAATTGATTCTTATTTTTGATAAGGCGGAAATTATCCGATAAAGGGAGGGAGGAGAGATTTATTAGATGAATTTTTCGATAAATATCACAGGGGATTGTTGCCCGGTACCTCCTTTGTCGAATATGCAAAGTCTTTGGGGTATTGGAACGACGATTGGGAATAATTTGTATTTTATGCGAAATAAATATCGTGCGGCTCTTCCATAGGGACCGCACGATATTTTACAAAGGGGAATTGACGGCTGTATTTTCCCGCCGCTTTATTTCCCGTCGTGTTCTTTTTTCCATGCCTTGATCTCTTCCAGCCGCGCCTTGTAGCGGCTTTCGATGCCCTCTTCGGTGGGGCGGTAGTATTCCCTGCCGACGAGGGAATCGGGCAGGCACTGCATGTTCGTCAGCTTGTCTGCCGAATCGTGCGCGTATTGATACCCCTTGCCGTAGTCCAGCTCCTTCATGAGCTTGGTGGGCGCGTTGCGGATGACGAGGGGGACGGGCTCGGCGAGCATGGTGAGGGCGTCCTTTTTCGCCCGCTCGTACGCCATATACAGGGCATTGGACTTGGGCGCCATGGACATGTAGACGACCGCCTGTGTGAGGTGCACCGAACATTCGGGCATGCCGATGAAATGGCATGCCTGATAGGCGGCGACGGCGATCTCCAGGGCGCGGGGATCGGCGAGCCCGATGTCTTCGCTGGCGAACCGCGTCACCCGCCGGGCGACGTACAGGGGATCTTCGCCCGCTTCCAGCATCCGCGCCAGCCAATAGACGGCGGCGTCCGGGTCGGAATTGCGCATGGACTTGTGCAGGGCGGAGATGAGGTTGTAATGCTCTTCCCCCGTCTTGTCGTAGAGCAGGGATTTTTTGGAGGTGCATTGCTCGATGTCCTCTTCGGTGACGATTGTCTTTCCGCCCTCCGTCTTTCCGTTGAGCACCGCCATCTCCAAAGTGGACAGTGCCCGCCGGGCGTCCCCGTCTGCGAAATTCGCGATCGCTTCGACGAGTTCGTCGGAAATTTCCACGTCCTGCCCGCCGAATCCCCGCTCGTCCGTAAGCGCCCGGTGCAAAAGCCCGCAAAGCTCCTCCGGTTTGAGTTCCTGCAAGACGAACACCTTACAGCGGGAGAGGAGCGCGCCGTTGACTTCGAAAGAGGGATTTTCCGTGGTGGCGCCGATCAGAATGATGCTCCCCCTTTCGACATAGGGCAGAAAGGCGTCCTGCTGCGCCTTGTTGAAGCGGTGGATTTCGTCCACGAAGAGGATGGTCTTTTCCCCGAACCGCCGGTTCTTTTCCGCCTGTTCCATCACCTGTTTGATCTCCTTGATGCCGCTGGTGACGGCGGAAAAGTCGATGAAATTCGCCTTGGTGCGCCCCGCGATGATGCGGGCGAGGGTGGTCTTTCCCACCCCGGGCGGGCCCCAGAAGATCATGGAGCCGATGTTGTCGCTCTCGATCAGCCGGCGCAGGACCTTTCCTTCGCCGAGCAGGTGTTTCTGCCCGCAGTATTCTTCCAGCGTCTGCGGGCGGAGCCGCGCCGCCAGAGGCTGGCTTGCGGGGCTTTCGAATAACGTTCCCTGAACGGGCATAAGCGTGACCTCACAACGGATTTTCCGCTATCATTATATTCCTTTTTTCGCGCGCTGTCAACTCCCTTTGCGGGAACATTTTTCGGCTGTTGCCTTATAATCATCCGTAAAAAATCAATAAATATTTTGTATTGACAAAAGGAAAAAACGGGTTTATAATGGAAACGGGAAAAAATTGGGAATAAGGCAAAATCCGAAAAAAATAATATATTTTATTTGAAATTTTCGGGGATTTGAGGAGGAAAAAGAAATGAGAAAAATGTATGTGTGTTTTTTTGCGATCGCATTTTTGTCGGGCGGTTGCACGGGAAAAGAGGGGATAGAGATCGGATTTGAGCATCAGGGGATGCTTCCGGGTTATACGGTATGCGCGGTGCGGAGCGAAACGTCGGTGTTTCCCGCCGATCAAGTCGTATTGGAAGTTTCTTACAGCCTGTACAGAGAAGAAGGGGAACCGGAAGGGTATTCATTTGCCTGTTTCGCGCTTTATTTCAGCGATTCTGAATTTTGGGACATCCCTCAATATTTGCAGCCGATAAATGACTATCGCCTGATAGACGGACTTTATTTCGTAAAAGAAATTAAAGAAAATGATTACGTTTCCGAAGATTATACGATGACCATGGATATTTTTTCCGGGAAAAAATTCAAGCACAGCGAACTTTTGACGGTGCCGCAAGGCGTATTCACGGACGAAAGCGGCTCCTTTGATTTCCGGCTGATCGAATTTTGCCATGTCCCCGATAACGGCGGCTATTGTTTGACGTATAGTTATAGCGTTATCGTAGACTATGAACGGATCGACGAAAAAACGGTCAGATTGTCGGATTGAATTTTAGCCTTCAAATAGGTTTGTCGGAAAATAGAACAGGAAAACAGTCGTTTTTCGGACAAAAAACGCGGCGTCTTTCGGCGCCGCGTTTTGATTTGACAATCTTTCTCGGGTATGTTATAATCGTTATAAGCAACAGGGGCAATCCCCCGAAGGCGGTTGGCAATCCTCCCGTAAAAAGGAGGTGGTTCTATGAGAAAAGAGCTTATATCCGTTCTTTTGCTGTTGGTGAAAGAGGGATACATAGTGTCTGTTCGCGTTACAAAGACTCGTATCTATGTGACAATAGAACAATAACCGCCCTGCGTTGGTCACGTCGGCGGTTATTGTTGTAGATAATCACTTACGGGGCTGACCGTTCAGAGGGTTTGCCCTTGTTGTGGTTTTATTATAACACAGCTTTGCGGAAAAGTCAAGGTTTTTTTCAAAAAAGACAGGCACAAAGCCCGGGGGAATAAACGCTTTGTTTCTATTCTTCTCCGAAATTATCGACAGCCGCCCGGCAGAAATGCCGGGCGGCTGTTCGTCCGCTTTCGCGTCTTTATCAGATGATATATTTGGGATCTTTGGCGGGGCGGGCGTCCAATTCCGCTTTCTTTTCCGCATAGCCCGCTTTTCCGAGCAGGGCGTACGTCGCCTTTTTGCCCTCTTCCACGCCCGGCTGATTGAAGGTGTCGATGTGCAGCATCGCGCCCGCGTAAGCCGTCTGCAATTCGAACAGGAACAAAAGCTGTCCGAGAGTGAAGGCGTTGAGTTCGGGCACGCGCAGGGTATAATTCATCCTGCCCGCCTTGGTCAGCGCGTAGGCGGTGGCTTCGTTTTCCGCCTGAATCAGCTCTTCCATGGTATGCCCGCCGAGGAAAGCGACGTCGGGGACGTTCTCGCAGCCGTGGGGGATGGGCATCTCGCAGGCGTACTTGTCGAGGGAGATGAAGGTGACGACCTTATCGTAAGGCCCTTCGGTGTACAGCTGCACCTGCGAATGCTGATCGGTGACGCCCAGCGATTTGACGGGGGTCTGCCCGACGTTGCAGGGGGTGCCGTCGAGATGCACGTTTTTGCCGAGGGATTCCGCCCACAGCTGGCAGTACCAGTCGGCGAGATATTTCAGATTGTCCGAATAGGGCATCATGACGCCGACGTTTTTGCCCTGCGCCATCGCCGCCACCTGCAATACGGCGCACATGAGGGCGGGGTTTTTGGAAGGGGAAGGGAAGCGGCAGACGTTGTCCATATACGCCGCGCCCGCCAGCAGCCCCGTAATGTCTATGCCGAGCACGGCGGCGGGCAGAAGCCCGACGGGGCAAAGCTCGGAAAATCTGCCGCCCACGCCGTCGGGGAGGACGTAGCTCTTGATGCCGCCGACTTCGTCGGAGATCTTTTTGAGGTTGCCCTTATTGGCGTCCGTCGTGAAGATGACGTTGTCCTTGACGGACACGCCCGCCTTGGTGAGCAGGTCGAGGATGACGAGATACTGGGTCATCGTCTCGGAGGTCGCACCCGATTTGGAAATGACGTTGAAACAGGTCTTTTCCGGCTCGATGACGTCGAGCAGATCGCGCATGCGGACGGGATCGACGTTGTCTTCGACGTAGAATTTGGGCCCCTTCCGTTTGGACTTGGGCAGGTCGTTGTAGTGCAGATGGCAGAGCGCGTTGAACGCCATGATGGGGCCGAGCGCGCTGCCGCCGATGCCGAGCACGACGAAATACTGGAATTTGCGGCGCACTTCCCGGGCGGTGGCGAGGATGTCGGAGACGATCTCCTTCTGATTATAGGGGAGTTCCGTCCAGCCCATATACAGCTCGTCTTTGCCCCGGTTTTCCTTGACGAAGCGGAACGCCTCCGCCGCGGCGGCGTTGCAGGCATTCAGCTGGGAGGGCTTGAAGCCCTTTTCGCCGAGGAATTTTTCGGTCATATTGTTGTAATCGAGGGTGACGCGCATGGAATCGCGCCAGGCTTTGGTTTTGTAACCCATATTCTCTCCTCCGGAAAAATTTTTCGAACATCTTTATTTTAGACCAAAACCCCGCCTTTGTCAAGGGACTTTGCGGGGAATTTTTCATTTGTCAAATAAAAGTTTTTTGAAGGGCTTGGGGGAGAAGATATGACAAAAAAAGTAAGAAACGAAAGTGATCGCCAGCATGATCGCCCCGGTGAGCGAAAGCGCCGCCAAGGCGCCGAGATATTTTTCGAAGAGGGCGGAGAGGAGCCTGCCGATAAGGGCGACGGGCAGAATGAGGAGGAGCGCCGTCAGGCTCTTGCGGAGCAGATCTTTGGGCAGCGGGCACTTGCGGACGAGAAAGACGAGATTGAGCACGGCGGAGACGACATAGCTGGCGGCAAGTCCCGCGGGATAGGCGTAAACGCCGATTTTGCCGGGCAGAAAGAGGATGGCGGCGAACATCAGCGCCGCGCCGATGAAGTAATGGATGAGGGTCTGCCTCTCGAAGTTCAGAGAATTGAGGATGCCCGTCGTGATCATGGTGAGGCTCATGGGCAGGAGCATGAAACAGCATTTTTCGATCATTTCCCCCGCCGAAGCGTCCGAATACAGCACGCTGCCGATGTCCCTGCCGAGAACGAGAAAGAAGGGAATGAGGGCGCAGGAGACGACGACGGCGGCGGATACTCCCCTGCCGATGTTTGCCGAGAGGGAGGAAAAGCGCTTGCGGTAATAGTCTTCGGAAAGCTCGGGTACGAGCACCAGGGAGATGGAGCCGATGACGGTGGAGGGGATGGACAGCACGGGCATCGCCATGCCGGACACGACGCCGAACATCTGCAGGGCCTCCGCCTGCGTGGCGCCCGCGCGGATGAGCATGGCGGGCAGGAGCACGGCGACGGCGGATCCGACGAGAGAACTGCCCGCGCGCACCGCCGTGATGGGCATGGCGGAGGCGAAGAGGGGGCGGAGCTGTCCTTTGGGGGACGCGAGTTTTCCGCCCCGCGCGAAGAAGCAGACGGCGGAAGCGGAAAAGGAGACGAAATAGGAGATGACGACGGCGACGGCGGCGAGCCGCGCCCCTTCGAAGGCGTCCGTCGCCCCCCTTAAAAGCAGTACCCCCGCGATGACCATGACGATCTCTTCCGTAAGTTCGAGGACGGAGGGGGCGAGAAAACGCTTGTTTCCCCAGAAACTGCCGCGTATGACCGCGTAGACGGAGGAGAGCGCCAGCCCCGCAAGGAGGATGGAAAAGACGGGCAGGCACCGCTCGTCCGAAAAGAGAAATCCCAGCCTTCCCCCGAGCAGCGGAAAGAGGATGCAGACGGGAAGTGTGAGTACCAGGGAAGCGACGAGCCCCGCAGAGACGGCGGCGTGCTCCCCTTCGGCGCACCCTTCGGCACGGCTTTTGGAGATGAGCCGGGAGACGGTGATGGGGATGCCGCCCGTCCCCGCCGTGATAAAGACGGAAAAGACGGACAGGGCGATCTGGTAGATGCCCACCCCCTCCGCCCCGATCAGCCGGGAGAGGACGATCCGGTATAAAAATCCCAGCGCGCGTTCGGCGACGGACAGCCCCGTGACGACGGCGGCGGTGCGGTAAAGATTTTTTTTCATGCTCTATTGTACGAGCCCGCGCGGGATTTTATGAGAGGGAGCGGACGGCGGACGGGAAAAATCCCGCCTTACCTTTGCCGCCTGTTTTCCCTACCCTCCTTTTCGTCCGCCTTTTCGTCCCGCCGTCAGTCCCGCCGATCTTTGCGCACGAAGGGCGGGAGGATGCGTTCCGAGATCAGGTCTTTATACAATCGGGGGCGGCGGTAGGTGTTGCCCATACATTCCTCCTCCCGGTATTTCCGCAGTTTTGCAAGGGGCAGGGATGCGGCGAATATTCCCTCCTCCCCGCCCGCCTCCAATTCGAGCATGTCTTCGTCCTCCCATGCCATCCCGTTGAAGAGGGTGGAATGCCCGTTGCAGTCGGGGACGCCTTCGGGATAATTCGCCGTGGCGATCGCCGTCATGTTCTCAAAGGCGCGGGCGCGCAGCTGGGACAGGCGGTTGATCTCCATGGGGCAGGCGTTGGGTACGAGGATGAGTTCGGCGCCCTGCAACATGAGGATGCGGGCGCTTTCGGGAAATTCGCGGTCGTAGCAGATCATCCCGCCCACCCTGACGCTTCCCTTCGCCGTGTCGAGTTCCGCCGTGGAAAAGCCCTCTCCCCGCGTCAGATTGCGTTCGACGTCGAAATCGCAGGTGTGGACTTTGGAGTAGTGCAAAACGGCGCGCCCCTTCCGGTCGAAGAGGCGCAGGGAGTTGCGGGGCAGGGGAGAATGCGATTCGAGAAAGGTAAGCCCGATCGCCATATCCAGCTCTTTGGCGAGCGCGGCGAAGGCGCCCGTAAATTCCCCGTCCGCGGTGACGGCGTTTTCTTCGTTGATTTTCCGGTCGCGGGAGAGGGCATAGCCCGTATTCCACATCTCGGGAAAAAGCGCGATGTCGGCGCCCGCCTCTTTTGCCTTCCGGCAGGCGTTCAGCCCCTTTTCGAGATTGCCCTCTCGCGTGGTACAGGGAGAAATCTGCAAAAGGGCGATGGAGAGAGATTGCATAAAGACCTCCGTGGTGGCGTTTTTTCCATTATAGCACGGCGGGCGGGGAAAGTCAACGGCGGCGGGGTCGGAAAAGACGGAGAAAAACCGGAAAAAAAGAGGAAGAGAGGGGATAAAACGCCGCATATGCGCATATAATGAAGCGATGCTGAAAACAGAGATTCCCCGCATGTACAAAGTAAAACGCGGGCAGACGATCCGGGACGCGGCGGAGGCGTTCCGCCTGCCCGAAAGCGCGATCATCGCCTGCAACCGCCTGGACGGAGAGCCGCGGGAGGGGGAGATCCTGCGCATTCCCGACCTGCGCGGCAACCTGTACACCGCCCGGGCGGGGGAGGACAAAAAACTGCTGTGCGGCTCGGAGGAGAATTTTCGGGAAAAGAACATGACCGATCTCCTGTACCCGGGCATGCGCGTCCTGCTCTGAAATCGGGCGAGCGGACAAAAGGCAGATAAAAAAGCGGCGGAAAATTGCAAAGAAAAAAAGCGCACAAAAGAAGGGCGCGCCGCGTATAGTATAGTAAGCAATATCGATTACGGAGGAGCCCGAAACGCTCTGTCGCGCCGCCCGGCGCGGGCTTCCGTTTCGGGGAGATTTCGTTACAGGAGGTAAAAATGTCTTTTTATTCCAATTTCCAGTCGGATAAATGCCCCGGGACGATCTCGGGCAATCCGATGAACGGACTGACGGAAAAAGTATGTATTCAGGCGGAGAAGATCTTCGACGCCTGCATCCGTCAGACGCAGATCGAAAATTACACCCTTGCACTCTCCGGGTTCACGCCCGAAAATCCTACATACCCGCTCACGTTCGTCAGCGCCCGTTCGCTCGCCGCCGAAGCGGAAATCAGCAACATCAACATCGACCGCCAGGCAGACAGACAGTGCGCGCGCGTTCAGGCGACCGTCACCGTCCCCGTCGAAGTGCTGTACACCGACGCGAACGGCGTCGAGGGGAAGGCGACCTCTTCGGTGACGATGAACGAAGACGTCCTGCTCTACGTCCCGTCCCCGTCCATCATGCCCTTCACGGTGAAAGGGGTGGTCAGCGCCGTGGCGCCCGAAGGGACGTTCAACGCGGGCGACAATACCTTCACCGTCAGCATCTGCGCCACGGTCATCCTGAAAATCGCGATGCAGGTGGAACTTCTCCTTCCCTCCTACGGGTATTGCGTGATTCCGCCGGCGCAGGAATACTCGCAGGAAGTCTGCGCGGGCTTCTTCGAGCTTCCGCTCTATCCGCAGTCGCAAAGCGGCTGTAACTGCAAAGACCGCTGCTGAAATGCCGTAAATAAAGCCGCTCCCCGGTTTTGGGGAGTGGCTATTTTGCTTTATTGAGCGAAACGCGTATATACTTCGCAATACATTGTCGCCCTTGCGTTTTTGCTTGCTTATTTACGTCTGAGTAAACTCGCGGCGCAAAATCTGCGGGCTTCGCGTCTTGCTCGTATCTCCGCGTTTTAACGGTTCACGTTTTCGCTCGACAGAGCGAAACGCGTATATACGTCGCAATACTTTGTCGCCTTTACGGGTTCCTCGGGTCATGTACTTCTGTGTACACTCCCCTCGGACTTCCGCAGGCTCCGCGTCTTGCTCGTATCTCCGCGTTTTAACGGTTTACGGGGTCGCTCGTCCCGCCTTCATGCCTCCCCTTATGGTAAGGGGAGGTGTCACGAAGTGCCGGAGGGGATAAAAGTAAATCCGCAAAAATCCCGTCACTTGTTATCATTTTTTGCCCATACGAAATGCGGAGCAGTTTCGGGCGTGATTCATCGGACGGATACTGTGTCGCCTTTGCGCAGTCCTTAGGTCATGTACTTATGTCGTACACTCCCGTCGGACTTTACGCAGGCTCCTTGTCCCGTCCGCGACTGACGCCCGAAACTTCGGTTGTTTCTGCTTATTCGAAGTTCGGGGACAGGAACTTTGCCCCAACGGGGCAAAGAGGGAGGGAAAACCGCGATATAGCGGAGCAACGCTCCGCGCGCACGTGGTTGTCTCTCCGTTAAATTTTTCCGCAGAATCCTCGTTACATTTTTTCTGCGAAAAAATGTAACGAAACAAAAATGTAAGGGGAGGTGTCACAGAGTGACAGAGGGGATAAGAAAAGAAGCCTCTTTCCGGCGTTCGCCTCAACCCTGCCCCCGTCAAATTTTTCATTTTCCGATCGGCGAAGAATAAATCTTTACGAGATTCAGCAAAACTTCCACGGCTTTTTCCATCGCGGGGACGGGGATAAATTCAAACACGGAATGGGCGTTCATCCCGCCCGTGAAGAGATTGGGGCAGGGCAGCCCCATAAAGGAGAGGGTGCAGCCGTCCGTCCCTCCCCGCACGGGGGCTTCGATAGGCGCAACGCCCGCCTCTTTCATCGCCTTGCGCGCGTTTTCGACCAGGTGAAAATGCTCTTTTATCTTTTCCAGACAGTTGTAATATTGGTCGCGGATCCCGATCTTCGCCGCCTTTTCGCCGTATTTCTCCCGGAGCTTTTCCGTCAGCTCTTCCAAAAACGCCTTCCGCGCCAGAAATTTTCCCATGTCGTGGTCGCGGACGATGAGTCTGATCTCCCCCGATTCCACTTCGGCGCGCACGCTTTCGACGTGGAAGAATCCCTGCCGCCCCTCCGTGGTCGCCGGCGTCTCGTCCGCGGGCAGGGCGGCGAGAAATTCTCCCGCCAGGACGGCGCAGTTTATCATCTTGCCCTTGGCGGAACCGGGGTGGATGTTTTTGCCCGCCAGGGTCAGGGTCGCTTCGGCGGCGTTGAAGGTCTCGTACCCGAGTTCGCCGATCTCCTCTCCGTCCACGGTATAGGCGAAGTCGCAGCCGAATCCCTGCACGTCGAAAAGAGACGCCCCTTCGCCGATCTCTTCGTCGGGGGTGAAGGCGATGCCGATTTTGCCGTGCTTGATCTCCGGACGGGCAAGCAGGGTTTCGACGGCGGTCATGATCTCGGCGACGCCCGCCTTGTCGTCGGCGCCCAAAAGGGTGTCGCCGCCCGTGACGACGAGCTCCTGTCCGACGTAGTTTTTCAAAAAGGGAAATTCTTTTTCGGAGAGGACTTTTCCGTTTTTCAGAGGGATGTCCCCGCCCCGGTAGAGGATACATTCCGGCTTCACGTCCTTCCCCGAACAGACGGGCTCGGTGTCCATGTGGGAGATGAATCCCAGAGCGGGCGCCCCCTCCGCGTTGGCGGGAATTTCCGCGTAGACGTAACAATGTTCGTCCACCCGGACCTTTTCGGCGCCCATGGCTCTGAGTTCGTCCGCGAGCAGACGAGCTAAGACAAATTGTTTTTCCGTGCTCGGATGCGTGCCCGTTTCGGGGTCGGACTGCGTGTCGATCTTTACATATCTCAGAAATTTTTCCTTTACAGACATTTTTTCTCCGTCCGGCATAGCCGTTGTTTTTGCAAACGCGGCAAATTCGCGCTCGCGGCTATGTCTTATAATATACCTTATAATATACACCTTTTTCCCGCATTTGGCAAGTCTTTTGCGCGCCCGTCCGCGCATAAAGAGGACGAGAGCGCCCAAAATAAGAAAGCAGGGGGGGAAATGCCATGAAGAAATTCTGCGCGCCCGTTCTCGGGCTGGCATTGCTGTTTTGCGCCGGCTGCGGCGGCGTGAACGGGGGCGGGGATCCGCCCGCGGAAGAACTGACGGAAATTTTTTTGAGCGAGACGGAGATCGAGATCGAAGAGGGGGAGGTGTACCGCCTGACCGTGCGCTTTGCCCCGCAGCCGGGGCGGATGCCCGAAGTCATCTGGACGGTTTCGGACGGGGAGATCGCCGAAGTCGAAAAGGGGATCGTGACGGGCAAAAAGCCGGGCGAGACGATCGTCACGGCGCGCACGGGGGAAAACACGGCGGCATGCCGGGTGGTCGTCGCGGGGGATCCGTAAACGGTTTTTTCCGGCGGAAAGGCAAAAATGCCGCAAAAGAGAGGGGAGGAGCGCGGAAAAGTCGGGAAAAGGATTGCGGGAAGGGATAGGGACGGGACAATCTTGTGCAAAATATATAGCCACGATAGCGAAGTTTGTGAATTTTGCCCATTGTAATTTTCGGAAAAATATAGTAAAATAATGGCATAGAAATCACAATCCGCTTATTGGAGGAAATTTGGAATGTCAGGACTTCTGCTGAAAGGCATCAACAAAGTGTATCCCTCGGGCGTGCAGGCTGTTTTCAACTTCACCCTCGACATCCGGGACAAGGAATTCATCGTGCTCGTCGGTCCTTCGGGCTGCGGGAAATCCACGACGCTGCGTATGATCGCCGGCCTTGAAGAAATTTCGTCGGGCGAACTGTACATCGACGGCAAACTCGTCAACGACGTCGTTCCCAAGGACAGGGACATCGCGATGGTTTTCCAGAACTACGCTCTGTATCCCCATATGTCCGTGTACGACAACATGGCGTTCGGTCTCAAACTGAGAAAGGTGCCTAAGGAAATCATCGACCAGAAGGTCAAGGCGGCGGCGGAAATTCTCGGCATCACCGACTACCTGTCCAGAAAGCCCAAGGCTTTGTCCGGCGGTCAGAGACAGCGTGTCGCGCTCGGCCGTACCATCGTCCGCGAACCCAAAGTGTTCCTTCTCGACGAACCTCTGTCCAACCTGGACGCGAAGCTCCGCGCTTCGATGAGAACGGAAATCTCCAAGCTGCACGCCCGCCTTGCCACCACCTTCATCTACGTCACCCACGACCAGATCGAAGCGATGACGATGGGTACCCGTATCGTCGTCATGAAGGACGGCTTCATGCAGCAGGTGGATACCCCTCAGAACCTTTACGACTATCCCATCAACCTCTTCGTCGCGGGCTTCATCGGCACGCCGCAGATGAACTTCTTCAAGAATTCCCGCCTCATTTCCGAAGGGGATAAAGTATATGTCAGCTTTGTCGGCGGAAACAAGATCCTGCTGCCCAAGTCGGTTGTCGCGCGGATCAAGAATCTCAACGAATACCTCAACACCGATAAGGACGTGACGCTCGGCGTCCGTCCCGAGGATATCCATCAGGATCAGATGTTCCTTTCCAACTCGCCCGACACCATCGTGAAGGCGAGGGTCGAAGTCATCGAAAAACTCGGTGCCGAAACGCAGATCTACTGCGAACTCGACCACGAAGCGAAAGAAAGCTCGGTCATCGACAACTCCACGCAGATGATCGCCAAGATCTCCAGCCGTGCGGTCGTGGCGCTCAAAGACGTCATCGATCTCGCGTTCGACGCGCACCACATCCACCTCTTCGACGGTTACACCGAAGCGACGATGCTGGAACGCGACGAAGGTTACGAAGTCATTCCCGAAAACGCGGAAGGTTCGGCGTTCGTGCCGCCCACGCCTCAGGAAATGCGTTCGCAGATCGACGCCGCCCGCATCGTGACCAAGGAAATGAAAGCGCAGATGAGAAAGGACGCGCGCATGGCGAAGAGAAAGGAACGCGCGGAGGCGAAAGTCGCCGAGCAGTCCGCAGCTCCCGTCGAGCCGACCGAAAACAACGCGGACGACAACGATCAGGCCAATACGGATGAAGAGAAGTAATTTCCTCCTCCTTTAAATTTATAGCGGGAAGCGCTCTCCTTATGGAGGGCGCTTTTCGCTGTTGCTTCATTGTTTTATTGAGCGAAACGCGAATCTGCGTCGTTCTGCGTTGTCGGCTTTGCGGCTTCTTCGGGTCATGTACTTCTGTGTACACTCCCCTCAGACTTCCGCAGCCTTCGCGCATAACTTGTATCTACGCGTTTTAACGGTGACCTTTCTGGTTTGATC
>DVGN01000026.1 GCA_018712725.1 Candidatus Scatosoma pullicola | reverse complement strand
GCATTTTAATATCCTCCGATTGTGTTTTTTGTTGTCGACTGGCAGGTCAACTCCTATTTTACACAATCGGAGTTCTTTTGTCTATTTCATCGGCTTAGCCTCTTTTGAACCCCGCGACTATCGCGGGGTTTTCGTTTACACAATCATGGCTCCCTTGTGCAAAGGGAGCCGGCTGCGCAGCAGACTGAGGGATTGTCTGCATTGATTCCGCGGAAAGAAAATCTTAAAACCGGGCATTTGTCGAAAAAAACGGGCGGCGTTTTTTACAAAACGCCGCCCGCCCCTTCCCGGTCGCGCCCTTTGCGGCCCGCCGGAATAAACCGTGCCGATCAAACTCATTTGCAAATATCCGCCACTGTCTTACGGATGCCCGACGCGAGCAGGGAAAGTTCGCTCCCCTTGGAGAACATGCGCATGCCCGCTTCCTTTGCCCTGTCGAGATAGCGGGCGTTCGCCGTGATGATGCCGCTCGTCTTGCCCAGCCGCCGCGCGCATTCCGCCGTCCTGTCGATGGCGGCGAGAATCTGCGGCGCTCCGTCGTCCCCGAGACAGCCGTAGGAGTCGGAAAGGTCGTTGGGACCCATGAGGAAACCCTCCACCCCCTCCACGGAGAGGATCTCTTCGATGCGCTCCACCCCCTCCTTCGTCTCGATCTGCGCGTACACCTTGGTGCGCGCGTTGGCGGCGGGCATGTATTCGGCAAGCGGGGGCGGATTGTAGAGGGTATGCGCGCGCATCGTGGAGATGCCGCGTTCGCCGAGCGGGGAATACTTGGCGTATTTCACCACTTTTCTGATGTCCTCCGCGCCGTTCGTCATGGGCAGCAGCAACCCGTCCGCGCCCATGTCGAGAAACTTGATGATGTCGCGGCGGTCGGCGCAGGGAATGCGGACGATCGTCTCGATCCCGCCCGCCAGCCGCGCCGCGGAGATCATCCCGTAAATTTCCCGGTAGTCGAACCCGCCGTGTTCGTCGTCGATGATGTAAAAGTCCAGCCCGCACTGCCTGAACAGCACGGGGAAGTTGGAAAAGGGAATCTCGTTGATCATGATCCCCGTCCTGCGCTCTTTCATAAACCGCCTCCCGTTTTCGTCTTTTCCGTTCCTTGCGTTTTTTCCGCCTCCGCCCTCTCCTTTTCGGCGCGGAGCGCGAGTATTTTCAAGCCTTCCAGGGCGTCTGCCCCTTCATTTTCGGCATAGGGGATCCCCATCTTCCCGAAGGCGGCTTCGAGAACCGCCCGGTGCCAGCGGACCGCCCCGCCCGTGACGAGCATCTCCTTTCTCTCGGGCAGCCTTGCCGCCGCCGCGAGATATTCCTCCGCCAGCGACGCCGCGTCCTTCTTCCCTTCTCCCAGGACCTTGCCGCCCGAAAGCCCCGTGACCGTGCAGAGGGTGTTCCCGCCGAACCAGGGGCGGGATTCGAAATCCCCCGCGGCAAATCCCCTCTCCGCCGTACACATCTGCGCCGCCGTGCCCAGATTGAGGACGTAGCGGTTTTCCCCGCCCCCCGCGCCGAGAACGGAACACTGCTGATCCCCGCAGGGGGTATAGATCCGCCTGCCCCGATAAAGCCCGACCGGGCGGACGTCGTACGACGCTTCGGGCAGAGAAAGCCCGCACGCCGCCGCGGTGCGCCCCTTCACGTCGTAGAAGCCGCTCGCCGCCGCGTCCGTGATATGGGTGGCGTTCCGACCGGTACAGGCATATACCAGGTATGAGCCGAGCGTAAAAAAACGAACGGCGCGAGCAAAGGTTTGGGGGGATTCGGCGGCGAACGCAGCCACCCCCGCGCGGGGCAGATTGGGCTTCATCGAAGTCCCGCTTTCCTTGGGTACGGCAAGGGAGATCCCCGCCGCCCCCGCCCGCCTGTCCTGCCAGGAGATATAGGGGGTGAGCAGCCGCCCCGCCCCGTCCGCGAGCAGCCAGCCGTGCATCTGCACGGAGAAAAAGACGGCGTCGCAGTCGGTATCGTCCACGATCTCGCGGACGCGGGAGAGAATCCCCGCGGGATCCACTTCGAAATGCACCCCGTCATCCCGCACGGGCGGGGGAAAGGGGGTTTTTTGGACGGAGATCTCCCCGCCCTGCCAGACGGCGCTCTTGATATTCGTGCTGCCGATGTCGATGAGTAAATATTTCATTTCCGGGAGCGATTATAATCGGATATGTCGCAGTCCGCAAAATAGACGTCGTGGCGGTTGAGTTCGAAGGCAAAGCGGATCCTGTCCCCCTCCGCAAAGCCGTCCGGATAGGAGAGCCAGCCGGGGAAATCCAGCACCCGCTTCTTATACCGCCAGGTGCGCATGTCGTCGTCCGAGATCCAGATTTCCAGGGGATTGCGGTTCTTCATGCCGGGGCGGGGATTGGGGGTATTGATGAGCGCGATCGACCCGTCCGACAGGTTCAGAAGTTTGGGTTTGTTGTTGGGATTGGGAATTTCCGTGGGGCAGGGTTTTGACCACCGCAATCCGTCCGCCGAATCGCTGCGGTACAATACCCCCGCGCCGTTCACCCGCAGCAGCATCGCGTACCCTTCGGAGAGCGCCGCGATCGTCGGCTCCGGCCACTGCCAGACGTGCTTCCCCTGCCATTCGGAGGGGATGAGGACGTCCTCGCTCTTCTCCCAGCTCTTTCCGCCGTCCCGCGTGAGGAGCGCCCCGCACCGCGCGGCGGGGAGCATGCTGTCCAGCACCGTCTTCTTCGCCCGGACAAGGGCGTCGTTCTCCTCTTTTTCAATGGGATAATGCTGATAGGCGACGAGTTTTATCCCCCGCGCATACACCGCGCCGCGCAGAAAGACGAAGGTCTTCCCGAAGCAGGGAATTTCCTCCCTGCGCCAGGTATAGCCGCCGTCTTCGCTGACGAGATCGTAGCAGTCGACGTCGAGATAGCCGCCGTTGTGTTCGGTGATGCGCGCGGTGACCCGCCCTCCCTCCACGTCCAGATCGGTGGCGTACACCGCCCTGCCGTTTTCGGGCAGAATGGGTTGGGGGCGGGACCAGCTCTCCCCGTCGTCCGTACTGTGAAAGACGAGCACCCTGTTTTCCGGACAGGGCTCCGTCTGTCCGCCGCACTGGGACACGAGCAGCAGACTGCCGTCCGCAAGTCTGCGCACGATCGCCTCGCAGCTCAGGGAATCCCGATGTACCATTGTGATTTTGTCCATATCTTCCGTCCTTTTCGAAACGCTTCCAGACCGCGGTCGGGTGCGCCGCCCTGCGGCGGCGCACCCTCCCTTTCTCTCACTTGCCCGCTCTCTCACGGCTCACGCCGCGCCCGTTCAGCGGCGGGAACGCTTCTTTGCGAGCGCCAGGGCGATTGCCGCCCCGCCGATGCCGACGATGCCCAGCCCCAAGGAGGAGCCGCAGCCGCCCACGTCGGACGTGCCGCCGCCCGATTGGGTGGAATCGTCCGGATCGGCCGAATCGGTGGAATCGGTCGAATCGTCCGGATCGGGCTCGACCGCCTGCAATTCGAACACGGCGATGAGGGTGATGTCGGAGGAGATCTCCTTCAGTTCCGCAACGTACGCGTCACTCCCTTCGATGCGCCAGCCGAGGAAATCATACCCTTCGCGGGAAACGTCTTTCAGCGCGACCGTATCGAAATAGGTGATGGTTGCGGGATTGCTCTCGCCCGAAGCGTATTCGCCGCTGTTCAGGCGGTAGGTGATGTTATAGGTCACGACGTCGAAGGTGACTTTCAGGGTGAACGCTCCGTCCACGCGGTAGTAATACTTGCCGTCGTCCGAAACGGTAAGGGGAACGACGGTCTCTTCGCCGCCCTCTTCTTCCGCGGCGTACACCGCGCTCACCGTCGCCGAATACCCCGTTTCGGGCGTCGCTTCGATGGTCAGCGTCTTATAGATGTTGGACGTGAGCGCGTCCCCCGTCGCCGCCGTTCCGTCCACGGTCACGCTGCCCCCTTCTCCGGCGATGTCCAGACCGAGCGAAACTTCGTCGCCCAGCCCCAGAATTTCGATCTGAGCCGCCTCGGAAACGGTGAACTTATACAGCGCCGCCGTGACCCTGCCGCCCTCTCCCGTCGTCTGTTCGGCAGCCTCCGCCGCTTCGCCGTTGAAGGTGAGGCCGGTGAAGTCGTAGCCGTCCTTGGGGATGACGACGATCGCGCCCTCTTCTTCCGTTTTGAGGTACACCTTTCCGTCCTCGCCCGAATCGGGGAAGTCGATCCACTCGTCATAGCCGATGATCGTGTTGACCTTTTCCAGCGTGTCCAGACGGGTGTAATACACGTCCACGCCCGAAGCGCCGTCGCCGGTGATCCCCACGGGGGTCAGGGCGGAAACGGTCACTTCGATCGTGCAGTTTACGGGCTGCGCGCCGAGCGTCGCAAGTTCGTCCGCGCCGCCGGGATGCAGACCGTGGTTGCCCTTGCGGATGTAGTACTCGCCTTCATAGGTATATCCCGTGAGCAGAGCGCTGCGGTCGCGGTTGCGGGCGCCGCTGCCCCAGTTGTCCGCCTCTTCCTGCCGCTGCGACAAGGTGTAGCCGTCGATCCCCTGTACGCTCGTCGCCACGGAGGTGATGCCGTAGCCGTCCGCGAGATCGCTGTGCAGCCAGATCGGGTCATAGGCGAACAATTTGTCCGAATCGATGTACACCGTCCCCTGCTCGCCGAGGTCGACCGCAAAATTCCCGTCCGCGGTCTCCGTCGCTTCCGTGCCGTTTACTTTCAGGGTAACGTTGTCGTAAAAGACGTCGTACAAAGTGGTGTTGGAGGTCTGCGATTCCCCTTCCAGATCGAGCGTCTGCGTCGTCACTTCGCCTTCCGACTGCCGCACGATCGCCACGTCGCCGAATGCGAAATTCCACCGGTGCGCGCTGTATGTATATTCGATATATTCGATTTGCAGGGATTCGTAGTTCTCCGTATCCGTCAGGCGGTTGCCCAGGTCGTCCGTCTGATTCCCGTCCCGTATCTGCGAAAGGGGAATGTACAGCGTGCCGTCCGTGCCCGAATGCGCGTTGATCTGTCCGCCCACCGCATTGCCGCCGCCGTTGGAGACGCGTACCGTACCCACCTCCCCCGTCGCCGCGTCGACGAAAGTAAATTGAAGGTCCTCTTTGGAAATGCCCCAGACCGTATCGCTGCCGACAAATTTGAAACGCACATAGCACAACCCCGTGCTGACGTTCGGCCTGTTTGCCTGACGGTGCATGATCCTGAACCGGAGCGCGATGTCCGTCGCGTCGTTCAGCGTGTACGACGCGTCTTCCGACGGGGTGAAACGCACGGTGCCCGTGCCCGTCGCGGTGGCATACGCGATCGTCCCGTTTTCGATGGACAGCTGTTCCAGATCCTCTTCGGGGACGGTCGTCGCGGCGGGCACTTCCTCTTCGGCGGCGGGCGCCAGCATCGCCGCACCCGTTCCCGCTGCGGCGCAAATCCCCAGCGTGAGGCAGAGCATCAAAGCCCTGCGCAAAGTTTTCATCATTTTTCAAGCCTCCTTATAGAAATTCTTTATTTTCCCCGCGATGCGGGTTTTTTCCTCCTGATGCAGACGGCTGCCGCCGCGCCGGCGACGATTGCGATCGCGCCCCCGCCCGCAGCCGAACCGCAGCCTTCCGAGCCGCTTCCGCCCGAATCACCCGGCGAAACGGAGGAATCGGGCTCTCCCGAATCGGGATCGGCGGAATCCGATCCGCCCGGATCGTCCGGTTCGTCCTGTTCTTCGGCGACCGTGACATACGCTTTCAGCAGGCTGTATCTGTCCTGCGCCATGCCCGTCACCTCCTGCGAAAAGGTAAAGGTGTACGTCCCCGGCGTGTTTTTGGAATAGTCGGGACAGTCCCAGGCGCCCGTCAGCGTCAGGCGGGAATCGTCTTCGCCGATCAGGGTGATCGTTTCGGGCAGATTCTGGAGAATGTCCGCCTTTGCCGTGCCCGACTCCACCGTATAGTACCGCTCGTATTCCTCTTCCGTATCGACATAGGCGATGTATTCGCCGAGATCGCTGATGATCTCCCGCATCCGGCAGTACTCGCTCACCGGCCTGCCCGCCTTGATGTCCTCTTCGGTGACGACGCACATGCGGATCTCTTTCAGTCCATACCTGCCCGCGTCGTAAACTATGTAAATCTCACCGTTTTCCCCCTGTTCCGCCGCCGCTTCGGGATAGCTTACGCCGAACCCCCGCCAGTCGCCGCGCATCTCGCTGTCGTCCAGCATCATCTTATAGGGGAAGGTCTTGCCGTCGTCGTAGGAGAGATAGGCGGCGAGATCTTTTCTGTCCTCCGTCGTCGCGTGCGTGATGAGGAGGATGGCGCCGCTTTCCAGGCGCTGGATGTGGAATTTGGAACTCGGGGTGATGTACGGCTCGCCGAGATTCGCCTCATACGGCGTCCAATTCGTGCCGTAATCGTACGAATAGGAGACCTCCATGCCGCCCCCGCAGGTTCGGGGCAGGCGGGAGAGCATCATCAGGCTGCCGTCCGTAAGTTCGATGATCTGCGCTTCGCCGTACGTCTTCTGGTCGGGGAACGCCGTCGCGGCGGGCTGAGAGGTGTTGGTCGTCCAGGCGTACTTTCCCCTCTCGTCGTCGGGGTTGCAGATATACGTCTGCTGGGCGTCCGCGTCCACTTCCACGGGAGTCACCCAGCGGCCGTTGGACAGGATGGTGGGACGGTGGGCGGGCGGCGCCTTCATCCAGCTGATCGGCTCGCCCGTCTGCAGGTTCTCCGAAGGATTGTCGCAGTCGGGATTGATCAGTTCTATCGCATACGCCCCTTTGAGCCCGCCCCGGATGAGCACCAGCCACAGCTTCCCGAACTGATCGTAGAAGAGGCGGGGATCGGCGAGGCGGACGGAGTCGTCCGGCACGTCCCAGATCATGTATTCTTCGCTCCAGGTCTTTCCCATGTCGTCGCTGTAATACATGACGTCGTAATTGTTGGGGCCGTCCGAACCCTCCACGGAGTCCCCCGTCTGCCAGGCGCACCACATGCGCCCGCCCGGCGTCACGGCGATGGTGGGAAGCCCCTGCCACTGTCTGTCCTCTTCGGCATACGTCTCTCTCGCGCCGTCGGCGACGGGCATTTCCGTCACGCCCGGCTCGTTCGACCAATAGCTGACGAACACGTCCGTCTCCGCGGCTTTCGCCGTCTGACCGGCAGGCAGGGTTGAGACGACGGGCGCCAGGGCGAGCGCCGAAACGAGCAGCGCCGCCAATGCGTTCTTCTTTTTCATGCCCGTCCTCCCGTCAATAGGTGATGACCATGGAATGGATCATCTGCGAATACTCGTAAGCGTCTTCGCGGTCTGCGGGCAGCCGTTCGTCCCCTTCGCTCGCCTGCGTGGTGAAAAGCAGTTCGAGACTGCCGTATTCGAGCAGCCGTCCGTAAGGATCGCTGACGATGCAGGGAGAGAAGATGCGGGTGTATCCGAAAATGCGGGTGTCGTCCGTGGGGTGCGCGGTGGCGCCGGCGTCGATCGAATCGCCGACCTCCTCCCACCAGACGCGCGGCTCTTCCTGCGTCGGTCCCTGCACGATCTCGTCGAGAATGTCCATCGAAGAGCGCAGCACCTGCACTTCGTCCGCGACGATGGGATTTGCCGTCGCCGTCGTGCGGCCTTCGCGCGCCGCGAACAGATAGTCGGAATCGGGGTCGTACACGAAATCGCCGCCGTAGAGGAGGGGATTGCTCGTGCCCAGATCGCTCACGCCCGTGCGCTCGATGACCTTGCGCCCGCCCCTGACGATGTTGTCCAGATCGGAGAGGTCGAGTTCCCAGGCGTAGTTGGACTTGAACACTTCCGATTCCTCATAGAACAGCCAGACCTTGCCCCCTTCGTCGAAGCTGACGAGGCTGGGCTCGATCGCGCCGGGATACCAGGAAAGCCCCACCGTGTCCCATTCGGAACTGTTGAAGGTGACGAGGGGCTGTGTCCCCACTTTGACCCATTCCCCGTCCGGCGTCTTCGCCACGGCGAGACCGATGTCCGCATCGTTGCCGTCGGCGCGGTCGGTGCCGCTGTACGCCATGAGATAGGAATAGCTCTCCCCGCCGTAAGAAAACGTTCCCTTGACGACGTCCGCCATGAACACCCCGCCGCTGTCCCAGCCGCTTTCGGAGACGGCAATGCACGTCTTTGGCTCGCCGTACGTCCACGATCCGCCGGAATAAGTCCCCACGCGCACGGCGATGCTGCTCGTCGTCCCGTCGTATTTGACGGTGTTGCGGGTGTAGTAGAGATAGCGGGTGGCGCCCTCCTGAATGGCGGAGGGATACGCGTTGTAGTAGCCGAGACTCTCGTCGAACACGGCGTCGATCCCGTCGAAAATTTTATCCTCAAACGTCTCCTGACTTCCCCCGCCGGAGGAATTGTCATTCCCCCCGCCGCTCCCGGAAGTCTCCCCGCCGCCGCACCCGGCAAGCGCGCCGCAGAACAACCCCGCCAGCAAAACACAGAATATCTTTTTCATTGCTTTTCCTCCTGATCGTTACGCTATGCTTCCGCTTTCGATGCACTCGCGGATGGACGGTCTGCTGTCGTCAAACAGGCTGCCCACGCCGAAATCGCTGTAATAGAGGGCGATGTCGTCGAGAATGATCTCGGTGTCCTGATTGGCGTTGAACAGCCGGGTGACGGAAATTTTCACGACGGGATTTTTATCGAAATCGAGCACCCCTTCGTTGCCGTAGGTGGGCGAAGTCGACCACGCCGGCGCGGCGTACTGCGAGAAGGGAATGCGGATCCAGCCCTTGAAGCCCGCGGGCACCCGCGTAAACGTCTGGGTGTGATAGGAGAATTCCTCCCCCGTCTCGACGTTGTAGGCGTACACCGTCTTGTATTTCTGCCCCACGTCGTTGAGGTTATACTGTTCCAGAAGCCCCGTTTCCAGATTGTATTGGAAGATCTCCAAAGCGAAGCTGACGAGATAGTCCGCCGTGTTCTCCACGTACACGGTAATCCCCTTCGCGCCTGACCAGTCGGTCGCGTCCTCTCTTGCGAAGTTGAAATGCACGCCCGCGTAGGAGTTCTTGCCCGCGTCGTACACCGACGAATCGAGATTGTAATGCAGCGCGTTGCCTTCGACGCCGCCCGCGGCTACCGAATAGTCGGAAAGCTGCCCGGAGAGATAGAATTTGTCGTGGAGTTCGGAAGCGACCCGTTCCGCGCCGATGTCCGAAAAGGCTTCGTCCGCTTCGAAGTCCTCGATGATCTTCATGTCCCCCTGAGTGTCGCAGGCGGCATAATACGCGGCGTTGAACGCCTCAAACACGGCGTAGTCCTCTTCCGTCGCCGTCCGCAGCGCCCCTTCCGGCTCGGCGTTCTCGGCGTCGGCGGAAAGCCGGACGTCGTCCGCGTCCGCGCCGCAGAAATCGGCGATCTCCTCATATCCCGACGGGTTACCGTCGTCGTCCAGGGTCACGCAGGAGACGTCGAAGAGATACAGGCTGATGCCGTCCGCCGTCCAGGTGTCCCCCGACGCGAAATTGCTGTTGACGGATGCGGTGATGCCGACGGAAAACTCGGAGACGGAGGTGATCTCCGCGCCCGCGCCGTTTTCCAGATCGGCGAAGGGAAGGATGATTTCCCCGTAGAACAGATAGGGGATCTCCAAAAATCCCATGCTGTTCCATTGCAGGGCCTCCGCCGATTTCCCCGCCGTTCCGTCCACCCCTTCGTAACGGATGCCGGCGGCGGTTCCCACCGTCTTGCTCCAGATGTACTCCCTGTCCCCCGACGTCACGGAAAACGAAGCGGGGAATCCGTAATTGTAAGTATTTTTGAGAAACACCTTCACGGAGAGCGCGTTGCCGGAAACCCCCTTATCCTCCGCGGGAGTATAGGTCAGCCGTTCGCTTTCCGTCAGTTTCCCCGCCGCCTCATAGACGAGGGGAAGCGCCGTCTCGGCAGAGGCGTCCGCTCCGCCGACCCAAATGCCCGCGCCCGCCAGGACGGACGCCGCAAGCAACACGGAAACAAATTTCGCCTTCATTCTTTTCCTCCTTCCGGAATCACCGGGTGATCCGAAATATTTTTGAAATAGTTGAGTTTGTCTCCCCCCTCTCCGAGGCCCCTCAAAGTCCCTTCGAAAAAGCGGAGAAATCCCTCTCTGTCCACCCCCGTCGCATAGGAGACGACGGGATCGGCGGGATCGTCCGAAAAGACCGTCCGCGCCCTGTCCTCCCCGCCGAGGGGAATGCGGATCCGCCGCCTGCCGTAGCCGCAGAAGCCGCCGCCCGCCGCCTCCGCGATCGTGAGCGCGTCGTGCATGGTCGGCTTTCTGCCGGGGTGCGTCCGCATCC
Organism: Candidatus Scatosoma pullicola; assembly: GCA_018712725.1. Classification (GTDB taxonomy): domain Bacteria; phylum Bacillota; class Clostridia; order Christensenellales; family Borkfalkiaceae; genus Scatosoma; species Scatosoma pullicola. The sequence goes on along the minus strand of DVGN01000026.1, from coordinate 4,608 downwards.
ATTTTTGCAGCATTCCGCCCAGCACGGCGGACGCCCTTCCGCCCCCCGAAGTCACCGCCCGCACGTCCCTGTCGTCCAGATAGGTATAAGAGGTCACGTCGATGCCGATAAAGGTCATGGGCACCCCCGTTTCCAGCACGAGCGCCGCCGATTCGGGGTCGCAGCGGATGTTCCATTCGGCGCGGCAGCCCGCAAAGCTGCCGCCCATACATACGATGTCCGAAAGTTTGCGGAAGGAGGAGGGATATTTTTCCGCCGCCTCCGCGAGATTGGTGAAGGGACCTATCGCCATCACCGAGATTTCGCCCGGATATTTCTCCGCCTGTTCGGCGATGAAGGCGGCGGCGTTCCCCTCCCGGACGGGCGCGTCCGCAAACGCGGGCGAATAATGAGGGATCACCGGCCTGCCGTCGGGCAGCTTTTCCTCAAATTCTTCGACGCGGAAACATTCCCTGCGGGGGTAGTCCTCCCCCGCGTACACGCCCACGTCCTCCCTGCCGAGCAGCCCCAGGAGCGCGGATGCGATCTTCGCGCGCTGCCGGCTGTTCCGGTACACCGTCGTCACCCCGAGGATATCGAAGGCGCGCATCCGTACGGCGAGCGCGATCGCATAGGCGTCGTCGATGTCGTCGCCGATATCCGTATCGATGATGATTTTCTTCTCTTTTTTCATTACCGTCTCCTGAAACGCTCACCTCAGAGGTTTACGTTTTTCATGTATTCGGGCACTTCCTTGTAATACGAAACATCCCCGTATATGGAGGTGATGGTGAGGTCGTGGTAAGCGGAATCGGGGTCGTTGGGCGCCCAGGCGTATTCCATGCCCAGCCTTTGCTTATGCGCCTGGAAGCAATCGTTGTTGAAGGCGATGTACTCGTCCAGCCCCGCCCGCTCGCACCATGCGATCATGTCGGCGATCTCGCTCGCCACGTCCGCCGCCGATTCCTGCCCGATGATGTCCGCGTACTTCCTGTACCACTGCGAGCGCATGTTGCTCTGCGTGTTCAGGCTGGATTTATACCTTTCGTCCGAACTGTCCAGCATGAACTCGAAGCCGCGCTTGTCGTAGGAATAGGGGATGAGCGCCGCGCGGGAATTCCACTTCACATAGTCGCGGTAGTTGTTGAACTGCCCGCCCGAAACGCTCGTCAGATTGACGTACATGGGATTGCAGAGGAACATGCAGAAATAGATGCCGTAGCTTTCGACGTTGGTCTGGAAGGCGGTTTTCACCTCTTCCGTGTAGTCCATCTGCCCGTATTTATAGGTGTATTGCGTCCCGTCTTCCAGCGTCACCGTCTCGCCCGGCTGCGTGACGTAATAGAACGTGCCGTTTTCGGGATCTTCCGCCGTGTCGATCCCGTAATAGACCAGCCGCTGTCCCTCTTCCGAATACAGGAAGTCGAGGAGTTTGATGACCCGGTCGGGGCGCTCGCAGTTGGCGGACACCATCGTGAACAGCTCGCCCGATGTGCGGCTGGAAAGCTGGGGAATCTCCCCCTCTTCGTTGGTGAAGATGATGGGCACGTAGGCGGCGTCCTCCCCCGCGGGGTTCCTGCCGCTGACGTTGAGTTCCCAGTTGCGGAAATAGCTGGACGGGGTGATCATCTTGCCGATGTACATGATGGGTTCTCCCGTCTGTATGTATTGGTTGATCTGCGTCTGCGTCGCCCCCAGGCACCCTTCCGTCAGGAGATTGGCGTTATACAGCCTGTTCATCCACTGCATCATCTCCACGAAGTTGTCGCTCGCCTGCGGATAGGCGTAATTTCCGTTTTCGTCCTCCTCCGAGCAGCCGAAATATTCCATCAGCACCTGGATGCCCCGGCTGCCGTATTTCTCGCTGGAATCGAAGGCGGAGATCAGCACCGAATGGTTGGCGTTGGACAGGTTGTATTCCTGCTTGGTCCAGGAAAGGAATTCGAACACGCCGTCCGGGTTCGCCATCTCGGCGTCCGTCCAGGAGGCGTCCTGCGACTTTTTATAATTGCAGAAGGCTTCCAGATAGTCCTTGCGCACGACGATGCCGTCGTTGGGCAGAAGGTCCCCGCCCAGTTCCCGGTAATCCTTCACCTCCCCGGTGTTGTAGAAATTGTTGACCATGTAGAAGAGGTTGCCGTCCGCGTCTTTGTATGTGTTGTACATCTCCCCCTCTTCGGTGATCCGCCGCCAGAGGGAGGGCGCCCAGCGCTCGGCAAGCCCGTTGATGGGGAATACGTCCTCCCCGCTGACCAGGTCGTCCATGCCCGCCGTGACGGATACGAGATCGGTCAGGTCGTTCCCGGCGATCATGGTCGTGAGTTCGCTGCCGTCCCCCGTCGTCGCCTTTCTGAAATTGATCTTGATCCCCGTCTTTTTCAGAATTTCTTCCACGACCTGCGAGCCTTCGCGGGGCAGGGAATAGGACGTGCTGTCGATGAACCAGTCGATCTCGATGATCTCGTCCTCCTCCCACTGCGTCCAGCTGTCGATGGTGTCGTCGCTGTCCGCAAGGGGAAAATCGGGATATTCCCAGCCGCCGAAATCGAACATCGAGTTGTTGCAGCCGCCGAGCAGCAGGCTGCATCCCAGCAGTGCGCCGAGGGCGCATCCGAGCAGTCGTTTGCCTTTTCTCATAAAGATCCTCCTTTCAGCCCTTCAGAGAGCCGATCATAATGCCTTTGGTAAAGTGCTTCTGTATAAACGGATAGAAGCACATGATGGGGATGAGCGCGACGATGATGCCCGCGTAGGAGACCGTCTTTGCCGTCACTTCGTCCGCGTATTCCGTTCCCGAGCTGCCGCTCGCTTCGTTTATCAGCTGTTTGAGATAATATTGCAGCGTCAGCGTCCATTCCCCCGCTTCCGTATAGAGCATGGTGCCCATGTAGCTGTTCCAGTGCTCGACGGCGATCCACAGGGACACCGTCGCCAGAACGGGTTTGGAGAGGGGCATGTAGACGGTCGCCCAGATGGTCAGTTCCCCCGCCCCGTCCAGTTCCGCCGCCTCGTACAGGCTGTACGGAATCCCGCGGTAGAAGTTGGAGATGATGAGCATGTTATACACGGAGAACATCGAAGGGATGATGTACACCCAGAAGGAATCGTACAGCCCGATGACCCGCAGCAGCAGGTACATGGGGACGATGCCGCCCGAAAAGAACATCGTGAAGATGAAGATCCAGTAGTACGCGTTTCTGCAGCGCAGGTACTTGTTCGTCATCGCGTAGGCGACGGCGGCGGTGAACAGCAGCTCCACCACCACGCCCGTCGCGGTGCGCAGGACGGAGTTGCGGAACGCCGACCAGAAGGTCGTGTCCCGGAAAATCACCTGGTAGTTGGCAAAGGTAAACCCTTTCGCCCAGAGAAAGACGCCGCCCGACGCGTACTGCTGCCCGTTGGAAAAGGAGCCGATGATCACGTACCAGAGCTGGTAAAAGGTGATCAGCGCGAACAGGAAGAGGAAGATGTAGATGATATAATCGGAGACGTACATGCGCACGCGCCGTTTCTTATGTAACACTTTCGAAAGTTCCGCCATCAGAACAGCCCCTCCCCCGTGGTTTTCTTGCTTATGAAATTGCTGACGATGAGCAGGATCAGGCTGATGCAGGAATTGAAGAACCCGATGGCGGTGGCGTATCCGAACCGCCGCGCCGAAAAGCTCAGATTATAGATATAGGTCGCCAGCACTTCGCTGCGGGTCAGATTCACCGAATTTTGCAGCGAGTTGAACTGCTCGAAGGAATTGGACAGCAGCCGCCCTATGTTGAGGAGCAGGAACACCGTGACCGTGGAGGCGATGCTGGGCAGGGTGATGTAAATCGCCTTCTGCCAGCGGGTGATGCCGTCCATCTCCGCCGCTTCGTACAGTTCCACGTCGATCGCGGCGATCGCCGCCATGTACACGATGGAGCCCCAGCCCACGCTCTTCAAAATGGAAGAGATGATGATCACCGCCCATATGTAATCGGCGCCCATGAGGTAGACGGGATTTTCCGCCGACGACAGCCCGAACAGCTCCAGGATGGGATTCATGATGCCCGTCGTCTGGTCGGTCAGCGCGATGATGATACCGCCGTAAATCGCCCAGGAAATGAAGTGCGGGAAGGTGGTGACGACGTGTATCCCCTTCTTGAAGGTCATGTGCTTGACCTCGTTGAGGATGAGCGCGAAGATGATGGGCGCGGGGAAATTGAGAAGGAGCAGGATGAGGTTGACGATCAGGGTGTTTTCCATCACGTTCCAGAAATTGACGTCCTGCAAAAACGCGGAAAAGTGCGAAAAGCCCACCCAGTCGCCGAAGAGCAGCGTCTCCAAAAGATTGGGCGAATAGTCCGCGTCCTTGAAGCCTAAAAGCAGCCCCACCATCGGGACGTAATGGAACACGAGGATATAAATAAGTCCGAGCGTCGCCACGATAAACACCGTCCAGTTTCTCGCATTCCACTTTTTCCGCTTGTTCCGGAAAAGCAGTTTTTCCATTGAATTACCCAGACCTCCTTGTATAATAAATTAAAGATTTGAATTAAAAAGTATTGATTATCACATAGCCTCTATGAGATAATATTCTCGCAGACAGAGGTTTCTCGTTTTCCTCCTTGCGGCACAGTCCGCGGTAATAAGAGT
>DVGN01000025.1 GCA_018712725.1 Candidatus Scatosoma pullicola | reverse complement strand
ACCTTTTTGCCGTTGACGTAATACGAAAAGGAAATATCGGGGCGGCAGAGAATAAAGCGGGAGACGAAATTGGTGATGTCCGTTTCCTCCGCCTTGTCCGATTTGAGAAATTTCAGGCGCACGGGCGTGTTATAAAAAAGATTTTCGACGCAGACGTCCGTCCCGTCGTCGCCCGCCGCCTCTTCGATCTCCCCGAGTTTTCCGCCCTCCGAACACAGGCGATAGCAGTTTCCCCCCTTGACTTTGGAGGTGATCGTCATTTTGGAAACCGCCGCGATGGAGGCGACCGCTTCGCCGCGGAAACCGAGCGTCATGATCCGTTCCAGATCGTCCGCCTTGGCGATTTTGCTGGTCGCGTGCGGCAGAAACGCCGCCTGCAAGTCCTCTCTGAGGATGCCCGAGCCGTTATCCACGACCCGTATCAGCTGTTTGCCGCCGCCCTCCGCGAAGACGGAAATTTCGCCCGCCCCCGCGTCGATCGCGTTTTCGACGAGTTCCTTGACGACGGAATAGGGTCTGTCCACCACCTCGCCCGCCGCGATGCGGTTATATACCTGCGCGGGCAGAATATTGATCTTCGACATATCAGTTCTCCGGATTCTCCGATTGTACTTTTTCTTTCAGATCGCCGAGCAGAAGGAGCGCCTGCATGGGAGACAGGGTGTTCACGTCCGTTTCGAGCAGGATTTTTTCCGCTTCCGAAAGGGGGCGTTTTTGCTCTTCCGTCTCTTCGCCCGCGTCCTTTACAGACATCCCCTTTTTGGCGATGTCGTTCTTTTCAAGCGTCCGCAAAATGCCCTTGGCGCGCTGGGTCACTTCTTTGGGCACCCCCGCCAGAGACGCGACTTCGATGCCGAAACTGCGGTTGGCGCCGCCGCGCGCGATCTTGCGCAAAAAGACGATGGCGCCGTTGAGTTCCCGCACCGTCACCTTGTAATTTTTCACCCCTTCGATCTTGTTTTCCAGCTCGGTCAGCTCGTGGTAATGGGTGGCAAACAGCGTCTTTGCCCGTATCTTTTCGGTGAGAAATTCAATGACCGCCCAGGCGATGGACAAGCCGTCGTAAGTGCTTGTGCCCCGCCCCACTTCGTCGAGAATGAGCAGGCTGTCTTCGGTGGCGTGCAGCAGAATGGACGCCACTTCCGTCATTTCCACCATAAAGGTACTCTGATCGAAAATAAGGTTGTCGCTTGCGCCCACCCGCGTGAAAATGCGGTCGGTGAGCGGGATCTCCGCCGCCTTTGCGGGCACGAAAGAGCCGATGTGCGCCATCAGAACGATGAGCGCCACCTGCCGCATATAGGTGCTTTTGCCCGCCATGTTGGGACCGGTGATGACGGCGCTGCGGTTTTCCCCGTTGTCCAAAAGGGTGTCGTTGGGAACAAAGCGCTCCCGCGAGATCGCTTCGACCACGGGATGCCGCCCTTCCGAAATGGAAAGCCTCCCCCCTTCCGTCATCTTGGGACGGCAATATTTGCGCTCTTTCGCCACCGTCGCAAAGGATATGAGACAGTCGAGCAGGGCGAGCGCGCCCGAAATTTTCTGTAGTGTACCGATGCTGCGGGACAGCTCGTCCAAAAGCCCGGCATACAGTTCGGATTCCAATTTGAGCGCCCGTTCGCTGCTCGTCAGGATTTTTTCTTCCAGGTTTTTCAGCTCTTCCGTGATGAAGCGCTCGCCCGTCGTCAGGGTCTGCTTGCGGATGTAATCGGCGGGGACTTTGTCCTTGAAGGAATTGGAAATTTCGATATAATAGCCGAACACGCGGTTATAGCCCACTTTGAGGTTTTTGATGCCCGTGCGTTCCCGCTCCCGCACCTCCACGTCCAGAATGAGCGCCTTGCCGTTTTTGCCGATCTCCCGGAGTTCGTCCAGCTCCCGGCTGTACCCCTCCCGGATATATCCCCCGTCCTTCATGAGAGCGGGCGGCTCGTCCGCGATCGCGGAAGAAAGGGTGTCGGCGAGCTCCTTCATGTCGGGAAGTCCGTCCGCGATGTCCGACAAAATCCCGGAGGTAAAGCCCGAAAGCTGGAAGCGGACGGAAGGCAGGGCGTTTAAGGAGGCGGCGAGCGCCACGCAGTCACGCGGGGTGAAATTCCCGTTGGAGATCTTACCCGAAAGCCTCTCCACGTCCTTGACCTCTTTCAGCGTGTCCGCAAGCCCCATCCGGACGACGGAGGCGTCGAACAGTTCCGCCACCCCTTCCTGCCTGTATTCGATGGCGGACAGATCCCGCAAGGGAGAGAGGATCATGCGGTTCATGAGGCGCGCGCCCATGCCCGTGCGGGTCTTGTCGAGCAGCCAGAGGAGAGAGCCGTATTTCTTCCCCTCCGCGTTGCTGCGGACGAGTTCCAGATTGCGCACCGCGATGCCGTCGAGCACCATAAACCGATCGCGGTTGACGACCTTGATGGAATTGATGTTGGTCAGCGCCCGTTTCTGCGTCTCGCGGAGGTATTCGATGAGCGCGCCCGCCGCCGAGATGCAGTTCTCCCGCCCGGCGATGCCGTACGCCGCAAGGGAGCGGGTACCGAATTGTTCGAGCAGATTTTTTTCCGCGTGGCGCACGTTGAACGCCCACGGCACATAACAGGAAAAGGGCGGCAGCTGGTTGTGCCTGATCTCTTTCAGTTCTTTGGACGAGAGCAGCATCTCTTCGTTGCAGATGATTTCCGCGGGAGCCAGCCGCACGAGCTGCGCCACGGCGTCGTCCATTGCCGTCTCGCCCGAAAATTCCGCCGCCGAAAACTCCCCCGTCGTGATGTCCGCCCAGGCGACCGCGACGGCGTCCTCCGCCTTGAATACGCAGGCGATATAGTTGTTCCGGGTGGCGTCCAGCATGGAATCGTCGATGAGAGTGCCCGCGGAAACGACGCGCACGACGTCCCTGTCCACCAGCCCCCTGCCCGCTTCTTTGGGATCGGAGAGCTGTTCGCAGATGGCGACCCGCTCCCCCATGCTCACGAGCTTGGCGATATACCCGTCCGCGGCGTGATAGGGAATGCCGCACATGGGCGCGCGTTCGTCCAGCCCGCAGTCCTTGCCCGTCAGGGTCAGATCGAGAAGGGAAGAGACCTTTTTCGCGTCCTCGAAAAACATCTCGTAAAAATCCCCGAGCCGATAGAATAAAATACAGTCCTTGTATTTTTCCTTCATTTCGAGATAGTGCCGCATCATCTGTGAAAGAGCCATGATTTACCTGCCTTTATTCTTCTTCCCCGACCGGTTCGCCGAACAGGGATATGCCGTTTGCCACGGTGATTTTAAGCGTGACGAATTCGCCGATCCGGCTGCGCTCCGAACGGAAATACCCCATCCGTCCGAATTCGTCCCTGCCCATGTACATCTTCTTCTTTTCGTCGTAATCTTCGCAGAGGATCACCGCCGTTCTGCCGACGTATCTCTCCGACTTTTTCCGCGTCAGCGAATTGACGAGCGCGACCAGCCGCATGATTCTGTCCTTCTGCACTTCGGGCGGGACCCTGTCCTCCATCTCCGCCGCTTTCGTGCCCGTGCGGGGGGAATAGACGAAGGTGAACGCCGACGCGAAATCCGCCTTTTTCACGAGCGCTTCCGTCGCGAGATAGTCCTCCTCCGTCTCGCCGGGGAATCCGACGATGATGTCCGTCGTCACTTCCGCTTCCGGAAAACGGCTTTTCAGCATCTCCACTTCGGAGAGATATTTTTCGCCCGTATAGCGGCGGTTCATCGCCCTCAGAATACGGTCGGAACCCGACTGCACGGGAAGGTGGACGAGCCGGCATATCTTGCGGTGCTTTTCCATCACGTCGATGACGTCTTTTCCGAAATCCTTGGGATGGCTGGTCATGAAGCGCAGGCGGAATTTGCCTTCGACGGACGCCACGGCGTCCAGAAGCTGTGCGAACGTCATGCCCGTGCTTCCGTCCGAGCCGTAGGAATCGACGTTCTGCCCGAGCAGGGTGATCTCCTTATACCCCTCCGCCACCAGCTTTTTCACTTCGGAGAGGATGTGTTCGGGCTTGCGCGAGCGCTCGCGGCCGCGGACATAGGGAACGATGCAATAGGAACAGAAATTATTGCATCCGTACATGATATTTACCCAGGCGTTGGGATAGCTCGTGCGGAAGGGCTCCTCCCCTTCGACGATCTCCCCTTCCTTCTCCCGGATCTCCACCACCTTCTTCTTTTCTTTCAGGCGGCGTTCGATAAGCTCGGGCAGCTTTTCCAGGTTGAGGGTTCCGAAAATGATGTCGATAAAGGGAAATTTCTCTTTCAGGACCTCCGCCTTGCCCGCCTCCTGCGTCATGCAGCCGCCGACGGCGATCAGTATTCCGGGTTTGCGCCTTTTGAGTTTTTTCAGGGCGCCGATGTTGCCGAAGGCGTGATTTTCCGCGTTTTCGCGGATACAGCAGGTGTTGAACACGACGATGTCCGCCTCCGCGTCCTCTTTCGTTTCCGTATAACCCATGCCGCGGAGGAGACCCGCGATCTTCTCCGATTCGTGTACGTTCATCTGACAGCCGTATGTGACGATACGGTATTTCTTTTCCATAAAATTCCCGACGTAAAGTTTTTCTTCCATTATACTCCGTTTTGCAAATTTTATCAACTCTTTGCGCCCGCCCCGCCCGATTTCGTCATAAAAAATCCCGATTTGCAGATACTGTTTCCGATGAAGAAATCCTTGAAAATCCTGCTCGGCGCGGCGGCGGTGACCGCGTCGATGATCGCCGCCGCGTTCGCCGGTTACGTCGCCGTCACCCGCGACGCGGTTCTCGACGAAAAAAAGCTCGTCCTCTCGGAGGACACGATTGAAATCTTCGACGAAAACGACTGCGCCGTGAAGGTCTCCGCGCAGGCCGCCCCGCGCGAAAACGTCCGGCTTTCCGCCGTTCCGGAACATACCCGGTTTGCCTTCGTGGATACCGAAGACAAGGATTTTTACAATCATCACGGCTTTTCCTATAAGCGGATGCTCAAAGCCGCCTGGACAAACTTACGCGCCCGCTCTTTTAAGGAGGGCGCTTCCACCATCTCCCAGCAGCTCGTCAAAAACACCCACCTCTCCCAGGAAAAGACCCTGAAGAGAAAACTCCGCGAATACAAGCTGACCAAGGCTTTGGAAAAAAAATATTCCAAGGACGAGATCCTCGAAAAATACCTCAATACCATCTATTTCGGGCACAGCTGTTTCGGGCTGAAAGCGGCGGCGGAATTCTATTTCGGAAAAGAGCCGTCCGAACTCACT
>DVGN01000024.1 GCA_018712725.1 Candidatus Scatosoma pullicola | reverse complement strand
TGGCGGAAGGCGAGATCCCACGCAAAATCGTGCGCTTTTATCTCCTCTTCGTGCCCCGCCCAATACGGTTTGGGAAGTTTGTCTTTTACGTCTTCGTATTCCGCAGACGACGTTTCCGGAGACTCTTCCGGAAAACTGTTTTCTTCGTAATACGGACTTTTCAGATACAGATTGTAATACCCGTCTTCTTCCGAAAGATAAATTTCTTCGTCGGGGCATTCGCACCGGCTATATTTTTCTGGCATTTTTCCCCTCTCCCGGCTTTTCGCAGGAAATAGAAACCTTATCCAATACCGCTTCGCAATCGAACGTCCCCGGCACTTCCCAGCCGATGTTCGTGGATCCGATTGCCATATCCCCCCATTTTGCGCCTTTCAGCCAGCCTTGCTTTTTGGCGATGTCGAACGCCTTGCGAATCTCCGGAAGAATATCTTTGCGGAAAGCGTACTTTTGTCCGATCTCTATCACTTCGGGCAGATAGTCGCCCCGGTTCATCCCGTAAATCACCTTCTGCGTGCCGTGGTCGAGAAATACCTGCGGGCCTTCGATTTTATTAAAGCGATAATCGTAGAGCGGAAGCCCGAACCAAAGATAATCGGGGCGCCCTTCCACGTCGAAATTCGTATCCCGGCAGTTTTCCACCGTAATAAACCACGACAGCTGCGCGGAATGCAGGCTGGGATTGAATTCTTCGGATTTCATGTGATTGTTGCAGCTCGTAAGGGTAAAAGCGCATTCCATAAACAGGGAGCTGACCTGGTCGAGCATAATCCTCTTTTCCATCGGAATCGCCTGTTCCAGCAAGAGATGAACCCATCCCTCCCCCGATTGTCTCGGCCTTTCCGTATACTCCTGACGGGTATCGACGGCCAGGGAGATTTTCCCGGTTCCCGGATATATCTTCACGGACTTGGCAATGTTGCAAAAATTGATTCCGTCCGGAATGATCTCTTCGTTCATTTCGTCCAGAAACAAATGCCTGGACGTCCATTCGGACAAAGTCCACACATGGTTGCGCTTGGCGCCCTTCCATTTTGCCTCTCCCAGCACCTTCTGCCCGGTCACCGCGGAAGAATAGCCTTTCAGGCCGAACCGATGCCGGAATTTTTCGTCTTCGATAACAGTAGTCATACTGCCTCCTTGCTCCGTTTTGCCTTTTTATTATAACCCCGCCCGTATGCAATGTCAAGATTGATTTTTTGCCAATTTCAGACATTTTAGGGCAAAAAAATATATTTTTTAATAAACTTGTAATTACATGTCGTTCCTTGCAAATAAAAAAAATTTGCCCGAAATTCTTGACATTTCGGACAAATCATTATACAATCTGTTTTAAGGAGAAAACGATGAACGAAAAATCCTCTTCCGTCGAAAAATATCTGATGAAGCTGATCGAAGCCAACAAGAGCGCCCCGGGATACAGGCTGCCCAGCGAAAATACCCTTTGCCGGATGTTCGGCGTTTCCCGGCAGGTGGTGCACCCCGTGCTGGAAAAGCTGAAAAACCGCAATCTGATCTACAAGATACAGGGCACGGGGAGTTTTGTTTCCCTCCACGCGGCGGACATCCTGCAAAACCGCGCCCCCGTAAAAGTCAACGTCATCGCCGTCATTCTGCCCGATCTCTCCACGGTGTTCATGCAGACGCTGCTGCAAAATCTGGAAAAACAGGCGTACCTGAATAAATATTCCATTCTCGTATTCAGCAGCGATTTCGACGAGAAAAAAGAGCTGGAATGTATCCGCCGCGCCGTCTCCCTGCACGTAAAAGGCTTTATTATTTATCTTGTAAATAACAATCAATACACGGAATCATTGAATCTCATCAAAGAAAACGCCCTGCCGGCGGTGTTCATCGACGCCAAAATACACGAAAAAAATTACGTCTCCGTCTGTTCGAACAACTTTATCGACATAGAAAACGCGACCAATCAGCTCATCCATCTGGGGCACAAACACATCGGCATCATCTGTTCGGACAAGGACAAAAACAGCATCGTTCTCGACCGGATTTCGGGATACCGATCCTGTCTGAAAAATTTCAACATCCCCTTTCACAAGGCCTATCTCCTCAACCTGACGAGAACCGCCGAAAGCAACAGCTGGTTTGAAGACATCGGCGATTATCTGTCCGAAAACGAAAAACTCACGGCGATCATCGCCCTCAGCTCCTCCCTGGGACTCAAAACGGTGGAAGTCCTGAAAAGCATGAAAAAAAGAATTCCGAACGACATATCCCTCATCGGCTACGAAGACGATTTTTCCAACGTCATCGATCTGATGAGCATCCGGCTGACCGCCGTAAAGCAAAACCTCCCTTCGATCGGCGAAACGGCCATGAGACAGCTGATTACCCTGATTATGGGCTATCCCGTCGAAAACGGCGTCACGCTCATCTCTTCCGAGTACATTATCCGGGATTCGGTAAAAAGCATCTACCGATGACGGTTATATCCTCCGATTGAAAAAATCCGGTCCTCCGTATGCAGGGGGAGATCGCCCCTGCGGAAAATCTTCGCCGGCACGATAAAAGCGGATCCCGCCCTTTTGCGGAATCCGCTTTTTCCATACGTTCTTCCGATTTTTTGTCCGGATATGCCGGGAGGCGCTTTTTCCGACGCCTCCCGGAAATTTACGCTTATTCTTCCGCCGCAGCCGTGCAGCCCTCTCTCAGGGACGGATATTCGCCCTCCGCGAAGTTCCAGATGCTGTCGTCCCAGTCCGCAAAGGTATCCGGGTCTTTGAGTTCGGCGTCCGTCTTGGCGACGTCCGTAGCGGGATCGGTCTCGTCGCCGACCCGCGCATAGCCGACAATCGCGTCCACGGAAGTGTCGAGCACGAAGCTGCCGACAATGCTGTTCTTGGAGCCGCTGCCGATCAGCCCCGCCCCGTTCGCAGAAGAGGCGTTGCCCGTACCCTGTCCGATCGCATAGCAGTTTCGGACGGTGGCGCTGCCGAAGATGCCGCCGACGAGCGTTCCCACCCACTGGGTGCTGGTATCCGCGTGCAGACTGACGTCCACGTCCGCCCAGCAGTTTTCAAGGGTGCCGTACATATTCCCCGTAAACGCGCCGCCGCAGCTCGATTTCACGCTGCCGACGAGCCCGAGGTTCTTCACGAGCCCCTCTTCGCCGATGATCCAGATGAATCCGGCGTTCCAGCTCATGGTGACGTTCATGCCGCTGATCGTGTAGCCGTTTCCGTCCAAAGTGCCCTGGAAGGCATTCGTCTGATCGGACGCGGATGCGCCGTCCACCCAGCCGATCGGCGTCCAGGTGCCCGTCAGCCCGATGTCGTTCATCAGGATATACGTGCCGTACAGGTTTTCGCCGATCGCCGCCAGATCTTCCTGATCGTAGACGTACACGACGTTGTCGTTGAGAACGGTGAAGGTCATCTCGTCGCTTCTGCCGCCCAGCGTGACCACCACGGTGAATCTCGCCTTATTCGCGACGTTTCCTTCGATCGTGACCAGACCCGTATCGGAAATCGAAATGCCCCTGACTTCTTCTTTCAGGCCGTAAACGACCTGCCCGTCGGCGGGAAGTTTGAAGCATTCGATCTGCACGGAAGTATCGCCCGCCTGATAATCCAGCTCGGTGTCCGTATTGGTGATGTAAACCGCGTAATTGGTTTCGGGTTCTTCAAATCCGGGATACCGCAGTTCGGGGAAATTCCCTTCGGAGATATACCAGACGCCGTCGTCCCATTCCGCATACGTCGCCGCCGAACGCAGCTCGGCGAGCGATTTCAGATAAGCGCCCTCTTCGTCCGCCACCTTCGCGGCGCCGACGATCGCGTCCACGCCCGTCGCGAGCGCATAGCTGTCGATGAGTCCGCCGATGACGTTGCCGTCGCCGTCGAGTATTTCATAGGGACCGCTGCCGATAAAGCCGCTGCCGTTCGCCGAAGCGGGATCCTGGCATTTTGCCGTACCGGTATAGATGCAGTTGCGGATGACATATTCGCCGTCCGCCGTGCCGACGATGCCGCCGGAGGGCTGCGTGGCGTGGTTGGAGGTCACGTCCACGTCGACGAAGCAGTTTTCGATCGTCCCCCACAGGGAGCCGGCAAGCGCGCCGCCGATGATGGTCACGACGCCGCTGTCGCCGCCCACGAGCTTGAGGTTCTTCACGACGCCTTCGGAAGCGATGCACCAGAAGAAGCCCGCGTTCCAGCCGGTGGACGTCATGTTGAAATTGGAAATGGTATAGCCGTTGCCGTCGAACGTGCCCTTGTAGCCGTCGTCGACATTGTAGGCGCCGATGCCGTTTCCGATGGGCTTGAAGTTCTCCGTCAGAACGATGTCCGCGGTGAGTTTGTAATTGTTATACAGGACGTCCGTCGCCCCCGAAAGACGCATCAGCTGTTCCGCCGTGGAGATCTCCTTCACCGTCTCGTTGGTCACGGTGACGGTGGCGGAATCGGAGCTGAACGGATTTTCTTTCGCCTGAATGTTGACGGTAAACGTCGCCTGGTTGTTGACTTCGGAAGTGATGGTCACGACGCCCGTTTCGGGATCGACGCTGACGCCCTCCACCTCTTCTTCGAGACTGAACGTGACTTCGGTGCCTGCGGGCTCGGCGGTATACGTCACGGTGAACGTCCGCTCGTCCTCATTCGCGTAATCCACTTCGGTCACGGTCGTCGTATTGGTGATCGTGGAATCGGGATAATCGGGCAGTTCGGGCTCTTCGAAATCCGCATTTTTCAAAAGCGGATAAGTGCCGTTTTTGATAAACCAGATATCGGTATCCCAGCCCTCATACGTCGCGGCGTTCTGCAGCTGCAGCTCGCTGAGGAGTTCGGCATATCCGGGCACTCCCTGCGCCTGCGTCTCGCCGACGACCGCCGCCACCGTGCCCCGCAGCCCGAAGGATTTGGTGAACACCGTTTCGACGTCGTAATTGACCGAACCGATAAGACCGGAATTGCCGCTCGTGCAGACGACGTTGCCGACGGACAGGCAGTGGATGACCTTGGAGCCGTTGGCGCTGTCCCGCGACGCCGCATACAGCGCGCCGCACCACTGCGAAGCGTGCGTCTGCGTGATGTCCACGTCGACGAAAAGATTTTCGATCGTGCCGAACATATAGCCGGAAATCGCGCCGCAGCAGCCGCCCGCGCTCGTCAGAGAGCCGTAAAGGGCGAGGTTGCACACCTTGCCTTCGGGAGCGATGCTCCAGAAGAATCCGGCGTTCCAGCCCGCGTTTTCATAATTGAAATTGCGGATGGCATATCCCTTGCCGTCGAAGGTGCCGGCATAGCCGTGGATGACGGAACTGTCGTCGGTGTAACCCATGAACTGATACCAATTCCCCGTCAGGGTGATATCGTTGGTCAGGCAATAGAAGTTGTTGAGATTTGCCGAAGAAGTGGCTGCGTCCACCCAAAGCGCGCGCAGTTCCTCTTCGGTGGAAATGGGACGGTACACTTCGTTTACGATCGTAAACTGCTTTTCGTCCGTCAGCGTGACCCCGTCCACTTCCGCCGTCGCCACGGCGAGGAAGGTCTGCTTGTTGTCGATCATGGGATCGATGGTCACGGTGCCGTCCGCCGCGAGTTCCACCCCTTCCACTTCCTCTTTGAGGGAAATGGTCACGGGCGTCCCCTTGGGGCTGACGTCATAGAGGATCTGATAGGTGGTCGTTCCGTCGGTGATGTCGACGAACAGCGAACCGTTGGTGATCGCCACCCCGGGAACGGGAGGCGGATTGTCTACGATAAAGCTCTTTTCCCCCGTGATCGCCGTATCCGCGGCAGCCGTCACCACGACGGTGAACGAGGATTCGTGTACGGCGTCCTCCGAGATCACGACGCTCTTGCCGTCCACGGAAATGCCCGTATACGTCTCTTTGAGGGATACGGTGTAGTCCTGGTCGGCTTCGGCGGGCTGCACTTCGGCGGTGATTTCGTACGTGCCGGGTGTCAGCGCGACGCCGCTCGTCGTGATGGTTATGGACGTGGGCGCGGTTTTATCCGAACCGGACGTCGCGCATCCCGCGATCGCGAAGAGCGCCGCCAGCACCGCGAACAGCAGCACGAGCATGCTTTGTTTCGCCTTGCGTAACAGTTTCATCTTACTTTCTCCTTGTATCATTTTCTTTTATCCGTCATCGGACGGATCCGAGCCTGTTTTCTGCGGGCGCCGTTCCCGGCGTCCTCCCTCAGCCCTTCAAACCGCCCGCGACCATATTCTTCATGATCGTCTTCTGGAAACAGGAGAAGAACACGATGATGGGCAGCACGGACACGATCATGCAGGCGAACATCAGGGGATATTCGTTCTGATAGCGCATGTCGGTGATGAGCTGATTGATGCCGACGGCGAGCGTCGGATAGCTTTCGAGATAGATTTTCGGCGTATTGAAATCGTTCCAGTAGCTGATCGCGGTGACCACCGCCATCGCCGTCAGCGAAGGCATGGACAGCGGAAGCATGATCTTGAAGAACACGCCGAAATCGTTGGCGCCGTCGATAAACGCGGCCTCCGCATAGCTCCAGGAAAGGCTTTTGAACTGCCCGTACAGGATGAGGAAGGCAAATCCCACGCCGCCGACGTAGATGAGCAGAACGCCGGGAATGGTGTTCAGAAGGTGGATCTGATTCATGAACCGGTAGGTGGCGGGCATCGAGCCGACGATGGGCGCGACATACGCGAAGATGATGACCGCGTACAGAACGCTCCTGCCGGGGAACTTGTATTTTGCCATGATATACGCCGTGCACGCGGAGACGAAGATCTCGAGCGCGGTGACGACGACGGTCAGGAAAATGGACATGCCGAACATCTGCAGCAGATTGACCTGTTTGGTGCCCGCGCCCGAACCGACGCTGATTTTGAAATTGACGACGGCGTTATAGAAGTTCTCGAACTTCCACTCCGTGGGGAGGGCGAACACGTTTCCGTAAAATTCCGTCTTGGACTTGAAGGCGTTGATCGTCATCCACAAAAAGGGGTAGATCAGGCTGATCGCGTACAGGCAGAAAACGGCAAGGCAGATGCCGAGCGCCGTCTTTTCCCATCTGGAACGATGAATTTTCTCCTTCGCGGACAACCGGGCCGGCCGGTCGGGCGATGTTTTAACGTTTTCCATATGCCCCTCCTCAGTAGTCCACTTCGTTGAAGAATTTCCCGAGCAGCCAGCGCGCAAACAGGATGAAGGGCACGAACACCACCGAGCAGAGAAGCCCGAAGGACGCCACCTGCGGCACTTGCAGCGTGTTGGAATAGTTGGCGAAGATGTACAGATAAATGGTTCCCGTATTATAGGCGCCGCTCGTGGACATCATCAGGAAATAGGGCTGCTGATAAACCGTGAGCACCGAGGACATCCCCACGATGAACGTCGTGGAAAGGGTGGGCCAGATGAGCGGCGTAATGATGGTGAAAAGTTCGCGCGTCATGCCGATCCCTTCCGGCCGGTTGTATTCGATCAGCTCTTCGGGAACCCGGCTCATCGCGCCCGAATAGAGCACGATGTTGAATCCCAGCCCCGCCCATACGCAGTAGAAATACACCATGAACGGCGTGAGCGTGGAACTCCCCCACCAGTTGGGAGGCGTGATGCCCAGCGCTTCGAGAATGGGATTTACGAATCCGTCCGCGCCGAACGCAAAGCGGAAAGCCATGGCAAGGACGGCGACGGGAAGGATGGACGGAAGGTAGAAAATGACGCGGAACACGTTGCCTGCCGGCAGTTTCTTGAACAGAAAATACGAACAGATCAACGAAAGCGGCAGGGATACGAAACACGTTACGCCGAAATAGCCCAGCGACGTATACAATATGTGCTGCGTCGTCACGTTCGTGCGTATCTGATTGATCCACATCTTGTAGTTGATGAGCGGATCGATCGCATAGAGCATGAATTTCCCTTCGCTCCAGATATACCGCGTAAACGTAAGGTAAATCGTATTGGAATTGATATATACCCAAAAGATCAAAAAGTGCAGAACGGGATAGGCGAGCAGGGCGATGATAAACGCCGTGCGCATCCGGTTCTTCTTTTTGACTTTTTTCAAGGGCTTCCCGTTCAAAGCAAGCGTCTGCGAATTGTTCATCTGAGCTCCTTTGCGGCGGCTCCGCCCGGATAGGGCGAAGCCGCTGCCTTTCGTTCCGCCGTTATAAGCCCGCCGCGGTGCACCAGGTATCCCAGTTTGCCTGCGTATATGCCCAGGCGTTTCCGAAAATCGTATCGGGCGTGATCGCGTTTGCCGTGCCTACCGTTTCCAGCGCGTTGGTGATGTAGTTCCCTTCGGGATATTCCGAAGTCTTCTTCGTGATGAAGAGCAGACTGTTGGAGAATCCCACGCTGCGCCAGCTCTCGTCCATCAGCCTGAAGCAGTCCTTTGCCCACTGGTCTTTGGCGTATTTTTCCGTAAGGCTGTCAAAATCGTATTTGAACGCCATGCAGATGCCGTCCACGTTCTTGGGGAACAGCTCGTTGTTTTCCGAGAAGCCCAGCCATTTCAGAAATTCGATGGCGAGCTGCTTGTTGCCCCGTTCCGCCACGACGATGGAATCCCGTCCCGCGGAATCGTACACGCACACTTGGTCCGTCACCGCGTCTTTCAGCCGGGGCGCAGCCATCATGCCGATCTCGCAGCCGAACTCCTCTTTCATGTCGTCGCCGATCTCGTTGGAGATCCAGCAGGTGGCGGGCATCATCGCCGCCTGTCCCGCCGCAAACGCCATATCCGCTTCGAGATAGGTAAGCCCTTCCGAATCGGGAACGATGTATTTGTCCTTGTTCAGGCAGACGAGGTCGTACCATGCCTGATAGGCGTCCTTATGATAGGGATATACTTCGGGATTGTAAATGTCCATGTCTTCCCTGCCCGGATTCCAGCCCCGTTCGTATTCCTCTTCTCCCGCGAGCTGCATCCACCAGGCGTTGATCATGCCGTCCCAGAGATAGCTCTCCGTGCCGGAGAACACGAACGGATATATCTTTTCGCCCGAATCGTTGACGGCGTCGCTCTCGTAAACGGTCTCGCAGAGCGCCTGCAATTCCTCGTACGTCTCGGGAACTTCCCAGCCGTATTTGTCGAAGAGGGTCTTGTTGTAGGCAATGCCGCCCACGCCCTGAATTTCGGGCACCTTGTAAAAGCGGTTGTTGTACATCGCCGTCGGCAGCGAAGAAGTCGCGACGAGATCCTGGAATTTAATGGGATTGTTGTTGTTTTTCGTATCGTAATAGATGGTCTGCCCGTACAGATCGTCGGTCAGGTCGGCGATGAGATTCTGGCTCGCCAGATACTGCCAGGGAATGTCGTGGCAGATATAGATGTCGTCCGGCGTGTTGGGCGCGGCGAGCTTCTGTTCGAGCAGCGTCTGGAACTGCGACGCGTCCGTCGAAGGTTTGAGCACGACGTCGATGCCGGGATAATCCGCCTCGAATTCGACCTCCATCTCTTTGAGCCATTCGTCGCCGTAGCCGCCCTTGAAATACATGATGTTCAGCGTCTTGTTGAGGAAGGTGTCCGGGGAGGCGAGATTTCTGCCCACCCAGCCGCTGCGGTCGTTCGTGTCCACCTGGTCGGGAACGCTGTTCTCGTTGCCGCTGTTGGCTTCGCCGCTGTAACAGCCGGCGATCGTCGCCGACGACAGCGCCAGACAGAGCGCCAGCGTCACCGTTTTGAAAATGCTTTTTCTCATCCTGTCTTCTCCTTTTTATTTGCTTTTTGTCCTTGCGCCTTTCCGCGCAGATCTTTTCGCCGTGTCTTACCGTCCGGGGTCAGTTCAGGAACATCCGGACCTGTGAAATCGTCGCCGTGGTCCCGTCCTCCGTTTCCAGCACGATGCGGACGCTCTGTACGTCCTTGCCGCCGCCCACCGTGAAGTCGGCGTCCTTCATGACTTTGCCGTCCGCCGCGGAAAATTCCATGATCTCCGCCCTGCCGGCGACTTCGAAGTTCGGATTCGTCGTGTTCACGTCTCCCGTGAGGAATTCGGCATACACCTTGCACTTGCCGCCGCCCGTCACCTCCGCCAGCACTTCGAGATTGAAGGAAAATCCCTCATACTGCGACGTGACGGTCTGGCTGAGGCTGCCGTTGGGCGAAATGACCGCGCTGCTGCCCTTTTTCTCCGCATTTACCGCCGCCCAGGAGGTGATCTCCGCCCCCTTCATGTTTTCGACGGTGAAAGCCTGCACGAACTGACTGTTCGAAATATAGTTGGTTTCGGGGATGGCGCCCGTCCCGAGATCGGTGCCCGTCGGGCCGGTCGTCGTGGTATCGTCCGTCTCCCCCTTTTCCACGGGGTCGTCGTACTCGGTGATGCGCACCCAATCCACATACATATACGCCGTCTCGTACTGCGGATCGCCCAGCCAGCCCACGCTGTCGGGGAAACGGCTCGTGATCCAGTAGGTCGCGGTGTGTACGGGAACGGCGTCCCCTTCGATCATGCCCACTTCTTTCCCGTCGACGTAATAGACCACGGCTTTGTCGCCCGTCTCTTCCTTCGTCCGCCATTCAAAGGACATCGTATGCCACTGCCCGTCGTTGAGCGGGGCGGTTTCGTACACTTCGCTCGCGGAAACTTTGTTGCCCTTGTCGATATACCGGGAATAGATCGTCCCGCCCCATTCCCGGAAACTTCCGGCGTTGGGGAGTTCGATGTCGATTTCGCTGCAGCGGTTGTTTGCCAGCGTACTCGCGTTATTCGTCCAATACGTCCACAGCGCCGTGCACTGCCCGCTCCGGGGCACCACCTTCACGCGCGCTTCGTACAGCCCCGCGCCGTACGCCGTTTTGGTGATCAGAAGTCCCCCCTGCCGGCGCCGGGAAGATTCGTAGGCGAAGTCGCCGTTGGACTGAATGACCGCGATGCCGCCCGTACCGCCCGCCGCCTCCACGCGCGGCTGATACGTCGAATAGAATACGTTTTCGGGCACGAGCCCGTTGGATACCTTATCCCACGATCCCGTCGCCACATCCCAGACCTCCGGGCGGATCCCCTCTTCGAAATCATCGAAAAAGGTCCGCTTTACGACGGGTTCGGAATTCCATTCGTGCATCTGCGGTTCCTCCTCCGCCGGCTCTTCGCTCGACTGCGGGGGGAGAGACGCGCTGCCGCCGTCGCTGTCTCCGGACGCCGGTTCTCCCGTTCCGCCGCAGGCGGACAGCGGAAGCAGGGACATTAATCCCGCCAGCAGAAATATCAGAATTTTTTTCGGTTTCATAAACGTGACCTCCCTGTCACCTCCCCTGCCGCCCCGCAGCCGGCAAAGCGCGCCGGACGGGGAACGGGGCAGGGCTTTTCCGATCGCTCATCCCGATCGTTCATTGCGGAAGACAGCGCAGCAGCTTAACGTTCTTCACGACCGCCGTCGTCCCGTCCTCCGTCTCGATATACACCCGGACGGTCGTCGTCCTGTCATTTTTCAGCGTATAGGTGAGTTTTTTCCCGCCGTCCTCCGACGCCGTAAATTCGAGCTTTTCCGAAGTCGACATCTTCACCGTGCCGAAATATTCCGCGATGTACACGGTGCATTTGCCGCTGCCCGTGACCGACGCGTCCGCGATCAGTTCGTAAGAGGTCCCCTTATACTGTCCGGAAATCACCTGGTAAGCGCCCGCGCCTTCGCCGAGCGCAAGTCCGTCCGCCGTCGCTTCGAGCGCCGTATTCCGGTCGGACGAACTCCATCCCATCAGCGAGCCGTCGTCCGCGCGGTTCTGGAAACTGCCGTTGGAGACGAAGTCGTTCACGGGGATGTCACCGTCGCCGAGATTGTTCCCGATCACGCCTTCCGCGTCGAGGTCGAAATCCCCGCGCGCGCCCGTCTTGATCGGGTCGGCATACGGCGTGATTTTCACGTAATCGATATACATGTACGCCGTCTCAAAATCGGGAGAACCCACCCAGGTGGGATTGTCGGGGAACCAGGCGCCCATCCAGAACGTCGCGGTATATTCGGGCGTATACCCTTCGATCCGCACGCTCGGCTCGCCGTCCACATAATACTGCACGGCATTGTCGCCGTTTTCGGTGTCCGTTCTCCACTCGAAGGCGAAGGTATGCCACTGCCCGTCGTTCAGGCCGCTGCCGTCCTCCGTCTTGACCGTGGCGGTGCCCTGCTCCATCATGCCGCTGCTGATGTATTTCTTATACACCGTCGCCGACCACTGGCGATAGTCCGCCTGCTTGGGCATCTCTATGTCGATTTCCGAATACGCGTTGTCTTCCAGCGTGCTGCCGCCGCCGTTCCAGTACGTCCACAAAGCCGTGACCGGCCCCAGACGGGGAACGGTCTTGAAGCGGACTTCGTATTTGCCGGGACCGAACGCCTTTTTGGTGATCAGGCTTGCGCCCTCCCGCCGACGCCCCTCTTCCGGGTACAGATCGCCGTTGACCTGCAGCGCCACGATGCCGCCCGTCGCCCCCGCCTCCGCGACCTTTTCCGAATCGGTCGACCAGCTGATGTTGGCGGGATTCATATAATTGGGACGTTCGTCCTCCGTCACGCCCCAGCCGGGACCCGGACCGGAAGAGGTATAGTATTTCCTGCTTACCCCTTCGGAAAAATCGTCGTAGAAAATTTCGTCTTCCAGGACGACGGGGTCCTTGTTCCAGATGGGCTTGTTGCTGACCTTGTACTCGCGCGTGACGCTTGCGTCGCTCTTTTCCGTGCTCTCCGCCTTTACCGTAAACGCGAGCTGATCCGCCGCCGTATCGGCGATCGTGAGCGTCGTTCCCGACAGGGCGATGCCTTCATACGTCCCTTCGAGGGAAAAGGACACCGTCTGCGGCGCCGATGCCGGCTCCACCGCGGCGGTAAGCTCGTATTCGCCCGGTTCCAGCGCCGCATTGGCGGGAGAGGTGATGGTCACCGACACGGGAACGTTTTCCTCTCCGCCTCCGCCCGAAGACGAAGCCCCGGAAGCGGGAGAGCATCCCGCAAACGCCCCGACGAACAAAACTGCGGCTGCCGCCGCGGCAACTGTCTTTCTCCATTCGGAGAATTTCATCTCTTTTTTCCTCCTTGCTATGGTGTTTCGGCGCTTTGCCGAATCTGTAAGGGATCCGACGGACCGCCTTATCTGTCTCATCCGCGCCTCTTTCCCCGGGATTTTTTCCGTCGCCGGAAAGAGAACTGCCATTTTCTTCTTCAAGTATAATGTTAGCACACATTTCAAAACATTACCTTAAAGATTTTGACGAAAAACTTAAACTTATTGACCTGCCCCGTATCCGGAAAGCCGACCAAAGACGACAAAAAACACGGAAACGCTCCATTCTTCCGGCAGACGCATAAAAGAAAAAGCGGGTCCTTTTCTGTCCCTTTCCGATTCGTCCGCCCGGGGAAAATCCGCCCTTCCGGGCGCCGGAAACGGATCATTTCTTCTCGTTTCCGGCGTTCGTCGCAACCCTGCCCCCGTCATTACACTCTCCCGGACGCCGCGCACGAAGTTCCGGAAGTAAACCGGAGCTCTTTTCCGAAAATACCTCGACGGCTGCCGAAAAGTTCAGAGCACGTATTCTTTCCCGCGCGAAAACACGCGCAAAATATTTATATCTTTATCGAAGATGACAAAATCCGCATCGTATCCCGCCGCCAGCCTTCCCTTTCTGAGCCCCAGGGAGCGGGCGGGCGTTTCGCTCATGGCGCGCACCGCTTCCGCGAGGGGTACGCCCGCCGAAACGCAGGTGCGCACGAGGACGTCCGCCGTGGCGACGCTGCCTGCAAAACCGCTGCGATCGGCAAGTTTTGCCACGCCGTCCTCCACGACGTAGGGAACGCCGTTGAGAACCCCCTCTTTCTTCCCGCTTCCGGCGACGGACAGGGAATCGCTCACCAGAACGACCGTGCCCGGTTTTTTCAGGCGGAAGACGAGTTCGATGAGTTCGGGCGGAACATGCCTGCCGTCCGCGATGAGTTCGACGTACATATCGTCGAAACAGTAAGCCGATTCGATGACGCCGAGCCGGCGGAATCCCCCTTCGCGCGTGATCGTGGACGTACAGGAATAAAGGTGCGTGACCGAGCGCAGCCCCGCGGCATAAGCCCTTTTCATGTCTTCGAACACCGCGGCGGTATGCCCCGCCGAAGCGAGTATTCCGCGCCCGGAGAGAAAACGGCAGAAAGCGCCGTCCCTGTCCCGTTCGGGCGCATAGCTCCATTTTTTTACGAAACCGCCGAACTTATCCGCTATAAATTCGTAATCCTCCCGGACGGGATCGGTCAGGTATTCGGGATTCTGCGCCCCCGCCATGGAAGGGGCGAAATAGGGTCCCTCGATGTGCGCGCCCGCGATACAGCCGCAAAGCGCGTCGCTTTTCGCCGCCTCGCGGAGATTTTCCAGCGCCCGCACCGTCCGGGCGCGATCGCTCGCGAGCGTGGTGGGAAGAAGGGTCGTCGCGCCGTGCGAAAAATGATAATTCGCCGCCCGCACCGCCTCTTCCGCAGAGCAGAAGGTGTAATCCGCCCCCGCGCCGCCGTGCGTATGCGTATCGACAAATCCCGCCGAGAGATAATTTTCCCCCGCGTCGATCTCCGCCTCGAAGGGAAGTTCTTCCTCCGTGACCGCGGAGATGACTCCGTTTTCGTAATAGACGTACCCCGGGAAGATCCTCCCGCCGTCTGTAATATGCCGACAGGCAATGCGTTTCATTTCCGACTCCTTTCTTCCGGCGCGCTCAGGCGAGCGGGCGGAAGGTCACTTTGATCTCGTGGCGCCTCTTCGAAAGCGCAATATCGTTAAAGTGCGCGACGCCGTCCTCCTCCCCCATTTCGCAGAAACGGGTATCGTCGAAGAGGACGTTTTCCGCGCGGGATACTTTCCCCGCGATCGGCTCCGCCGTCGCCGCCACGTACTTTTTCCCGCCGGCGACGTAGCGGAAATGCAGGGGATAGAGCGCCCCTTCTCCGCAAACGGAAAACACGATGTATTCCGGGACTTCGTCCTTTGCGGCAAACCGATACGAATAGCACCCGCCCGTTTCAAAGAGCGCCACCGTCGGTTTTGTCACGCCGTCGAACAAAATCGTCTCCTCTTCGCCGGCGTATCTGATCCGGATCTGCGTCTTTACCGTCGGATAGGGATCGTACAGCATCATTTCTGCGTACAGGACGCCCCGCCTGCCTTTTTCGGCGATTTTTTCTTTCAGAGCGGCGAGTCCGTCCGCGTAATTTTTATATTTCGCCGCATACCTGCCCCGGCAGCTTTTGATTCCGGAACGGTATTTTTTCCAAAGTCCGTCCGCGTTCTTTTTAATTTCCGCAAAGCCCGCGCCGATCTCCTCCGTTTCGCCGAGCAGACGGCTTACATCCCGCCTTCCCGTTTCATAGCTGTCGAAGAGGGAAATACCCACCCGCTGTATGCGGAGATTGAGCCAGATCTCCGAAACGTAATCGTATATGTCCGTCAGGACGTCTTTGGCGCGTCCCCGGACTTTGTCGGCAAGCGCCTGCAGGCGGGGCAGGGCATAGCCGAGCGCGTCCCGATACATGAGTTTAAGCATGTAATCGCATTCGCACACGTCGGCGACGTTCAGGCGATACCCGCACTCGACGGCGTTGATCGAAAGCACGAGCCGCGCCGCCTCCTCCGAGCCCAAAACGGCGGCGTACACCGCGCGTTTTTCCGCTTCGCTCCCGATCTTCCCGTTCCAGAGCGCGCCCGCATAGGCGATGTTCGGATAGGCGCCCTGATAGAAGGAATCCGAACGCCGCCAGGTCGTCATGACCGCCCCCAGCGGATGATATTTTTCCGCGTAGGCGGTGAATGTATCCGTATTGTACGCCGAAGACGCGCGATGCGCGTACGTGCAGAAAAGATAGCGGAATCCCAGCTCGTCGTACAGCCGGAACCAATCCTTTTTGATGCGGTTGGTCCAATGCCCCTGCGGCTCGTCGCCGACAAATACGTAATTCCAGTTGCACAAAACGATGTCCCGCGGCAGGCGCGCCACGATGTCGGCGTATTCGAAAAAGTCGTCCCACATCATCATCGTCCTGCCGAGACTTTTGCAAAGCTCGTAGGTGTGCATGACGTGTTCGTAAAAGAGTTCCGCCTTTCCGCGCTGCGCCGCGGCTTTCCGACAGCGGTCGCAGACGGCGAGATCGAACGGCTCGTCCAGCCCCATATGCACATACCGGCTGTGGAAGAGAGAACAGACGTCGGAGATATATTTGTCCGTAAATTCCCGCAAACGGGGATTGGTCACACAGCCGCAGGCGCCCCGCTTGAAGGGGTCGAATCCCCTGCCCTGCGTCCCGACGTCCTGGATTTCCGACAGATCTTCGAGCTGCGGATAGAGAAAAAACTTTTCGAGATGCCCGAGATTTTCCAGCGCGGGAATCACGTCCAGTCCCAGCCCTTCCGCATAGGAGACGATCTCCGAAATCTCCTCCGGGGAATAGGTCTCTTCCGGATCGAAAAAAGAGGTATCCGGCGTGCGCACGGCGTTTTCGAGATAGAGTATGAGGGCGTTATACCCGTTTTCCGCCGCGAAATCGGCATAGGATTTGACAAAATCCACCCGCTCTTTCTGCCGCGCCAGATCGATTTGCAGACATCTGAGTTCCAGCTTCATATTTTTCTCCCTTCCGCGCCGGGTTTATCGGTCTTTACACAAGGCGCAGATGTACTTCGCGTATCTCGGCTTCTTCCGCCGCTTCTATCACGAACCGGACGTGTTCCGTCTTTCTTTCCTCTATCGTCAGAATCCCCTTTGCCGATCCTTCGCCGGGTTTCAGCAGGAGGGCGGCGCTGCGCCCCGCGGGTTTCAGCTGCGGGTCGATGCGGTTCGCCTCTCCCGTAAGGTATTCGAGGTAAACGCATACCTGCCCCTTTGATTTCCCGCAAATTTCCGCTTCGAAAGCATAGCCGGAATACTGCGCCGCGATAAACTGGCTCGCCCTGCCGCCGCCGTTCAGGCGCAGAGCGCCCTCACAAATTTCTCCGTTTTCCGTCTCCCAGGAACAGATCTCGCGCCCCTTGAAATTCTTCGTCGCGGCGGGGCGGAGAAAATATGCATTTGCGAGATATTCGGTCTCGGGCAGGGGGGAATCGCCGAGATCGCATCCCGTAAAGGTCAGTTTACTCTCCTTTTCCGCGCTGCCCGGCCCGACGGGGTCGTCGTATTCGGAAATGCGCACCCAATCCACGTACATATATGCCCGCTCGAACTGCGGGTCGCCCAGCCAGGCGATCGCGTCCTGAAACAGCGACGCCACCCAGAAGGTGGCTGTGAAGTGCGGCACCGCCTCTTCGATGCGGAGCACCTCCTTCCCGTCCTGATACCAGATGACGGCTTCGTCCCCGTGCGCCTTGTCCGTCCGCCATTCGAACGCCAGCGTATGCCATTTTCCGTCGTTGAGCGGAACGGGACTTTCGATCACCTCCGAGCGGGTAGTCTTGCGTTCGCCGTCCAGATAATTCTGATAGGTCGTACCGCTCCAACGGCGGTAATCCCCGCCGTGCGGCAGTTCGATATCGATCTCGCTGTACCGCCTCTTTTCCAACGTCGGCGCCCAGTTGTTGTAATACGTCCACATGGCGCTGCACTGCCCGACGCGCGGCACGACCTTCACCCGCGTTTCGTACAGTCCGGGTCCGAAAAGCCGCTTGGTGACGATGCCGCCCCCCTGCCGCTTCTGCCCCTCTTCGGCGGCAAAATCCCCGTTCGAACGGATGACCACGATGCCGCCCGTCCCGCCCGCCGCCGCGACGACGTCGGGGCGGGTCGTATACAGGCAGTTTTGCTCCGAATAGCCGTTATTGTTCTGGCTCGCCCACTTTTCGTCCAGCGCCCGCCATACCTCCGTGCGGATGCCCGACGAAAAATCGTCGAAAAACACCTGCCTGACGACGGGAGGACAGTTCCACTCCTTTTTTCTCTCCATGGTCTTTTTTCCTTACTGTGCCTTCATCAGTTCTTCCGCGCTCTCTTTGTCCGTGAACATCACCGCGTGCGGATGGCGGCGCAAAATGGTGGCGGGCACCTTTTCGCTGACCGCGTCGTGCATGGTGTGGAACACCGCGTCCGCCTTGTTCGCCGTGGGCACCACGCAGAACATGTATTTTGCCGACACGAGCGTGGGCACCGTCAGCGTGACGGCGTATTTCGGGACTTCGTCCAGCGTGTCGAACGTCTTGTCGTTCACCTGCTGGCGGCGGCACTTTTCGTCGAGATCGACGAGCTTGATCGCCTTTTTGTCACGGAAATCCGCCACGTGCGGATCGTTGAAGGCGATGTGCCCGTTTTCGCCGATGCCGAGACACACGATGTCGATGGGATGTTCTTTCAGCAGTTTTTCATACCGCTCGCAGAGCGTCCCGACGTCGCCGGCGCTGCCGATATAGTACACGGCTTTCATCCTGACGCGATCGAACAGGGCGGCGTTCAGGTAGTGCGCAAACGTCTTTTCGTCGCCGTCGCCCAGCCCGACGTATTCGTCCATATGGAAAGCCGTGACTTTCGACCAGTCCACGTCCTCTTCCACGAGATGGCGCAGGACGTCGTTCTGCGAAGGCGCCGCCGCAAATACCATGTTTATCTCGTCCTGGCGGGCAAGAAGTTCCCGCATGGTCGCGGCGATCTGATCGGCGGCGGCTTTGCCCATGGAATCCCTGTCCGAAAAAACTTTGCAAGTGAGGTTGTCTTTTACATATTCCTTTATCAACATCTCTTTATGGGACCTCCCGTCTCGAAACTAAAACCCCGAAGCCGGCGCCTCGGTTGGATCGATTGCATTATATCACGAATACCCGCACATTCCTTTCAAAATATTGCCCAAAAACTTAAAATTATTGACATTGCCTTGACAGCGGGCAATTCGGGTGGTATACTATGTAAAAACAAAAAAGAACGGGTAAAAGAGCGGAATGGGTAATATAGAGATCATGTCCTCCAGCCTGAAAGACGTGGAGGTCCTGCACAAGACGGGCAATTACGGCGAACGCTTTTTCATGCACGTACACAATCATTACGAGATTTATCTGAGCCTGAGCGACGGCAATAAATTTTTCGTGGGACATAAAATCTATGAGGTAAACAAATACGACGTCTTTCTCTTCAACAACGCGGACGTCCATCGGATCAGCACTTCTTCCCCCGACGATTACGAACGGTACGTCGTCAATTTCTATCCCAAAATATTTCCCAAATCGGACGCCGAAATGAACGATCTTCTAAGCTGTTTTGACAAGGCGCGCCCCAACCGCAACCATAAAATTTCCCTGCCCGAAGGAAAAAGAGAAGAATTTCTTTCCGTTCTCAGAAACATGCTCGCCGCGCCCGCAGACGCGCCCCACCGCGCCCTGCGCCTGAAAACCTATCTCATACAGCTCCTCCTCATCGTCGGCGACACGCAGAAATTCTCCGTGCGCGAACAAGATTCTACCCCCTCCCCGCGAGAAGACCGCCGCATAAACGAGATCATGGACTATATCCGGAACAACTGCAATTATCCCATTTCGCTGGATATGCTCAGCGAAAAATTCTATCTCAATAAATATTATCTCTGCCGGATGTTCAAGGCAAAGACGGGATTCGGCATCAGCGACTATATCGAATCCTGCCGCCTGTCCAACGCCATCCCCCTCCTGCGCGAAGGGGTACCCGTATCCACGGTCGCCCTGAAAACGGGATTCGGAAGCGACACCTATTTTATCTCCACCTTCAAAAAAAATCTGGGCACCTCCCCGAAGCAATATATCAAAAAAATCTGACATGAAAAAACGGCATTTTTTCAAATGCCGCGCGAGGAAAAATATGAACAGCCTGAAAGAACTGTGTAAAGAAATCCAAATGCCCGAAGAGGCCGCCGAACGCATGCTCGCCGCCGAAATTCCCTTTTCCCAAAGCGAGACGGACCGGCTTATCCAAATGCTCACGGACGAAAGGAGCTACGCGGAAGCCGCCGGGAAAGCGGCGGAAGCGGAGGGATTCGCGGGGCTGAAAATCTTTCTGCTCGCCGCGCTGAAAACGCGGGAGATCTATGCGGAAAAGGGCATTCCGGAAGAAATTTTCGCCGCGACGATGAAATGCTTTTCCCGCTTTGTCCGCGAACACAAAGAATACGGCGGCGGATACGGTTTCGACCGCGGGCATTGGGTGGGCAGGCAGCTTTCCCTCCTCCTCTTCCGGCTGGGCGAACTGGAATACGAACGACTGGATTACGAAGGCAGCCCCGCCCTCTTTCTGCACATCCCTTCCGACGCCGACCTTTCGCCCGATAAGCTCGACGCCTCTTTCGCGCAGGCGAAAGCATTTTTCGCGCGCCATTTCCCCGCTTATGCGGAGGCGAAAATATACTGCTGTTCCTGGCTTCTTGCGCCCGCCCTGGAAAAACTGCTGCCGCCCGCGTCCAAAATCCTGCGCTTTCAGAAGCGTTTCCGGATTATAAAAACGGACGAAGAGGCGAGCGACTTCACCTTCTGGGTATTCAGGACGAAGGGCAAAAATCCGCAGGATTTCCCGGAAAACACGACGCTGCAAAAAAACATGAAAGCCTATCTGCTTTGCGGGGGCAAAGTGGGAGAAGCGCTCGGCGAAAAGCTGCCCTGACGCAGCGCCGCAAACGGAAAACTGCGCTCGGACGTATCGAAAAAACAATCTCCGACAAACAAATCGTCAAAGGCAAAATTGTAAAACACCGTAATGAAAATTCGCCGCAGTCATTCAGACCGCGGCTTTTTATCTCCCGAAAAAAGGACTCAGCCGGGACCTTTTTTCAAGGTGCGGCCGAGCCCTTCGGTTCGGATTTTGACATCCGTCGATAAATCGGCGTTACGCTTCGAAATACAGTTTCAAAAAGACGTCACCGTCATCGGCGAAGACCCATGCCGCCTCAAAATCCTGTGCCAAAGCCTCCTGCGAAAGGTACAAGCGCATCCCGACCACGTCCGTCAGATACCGGGAATCTTTCAGAAAATCCTCCTGAATGCCCGTCGTCGACGCCACGCCGTTTATCTCCTGCGACGCGCACCCCTGCAATCCCTTGGCGACTTCGCAGACATACCCGATTTTCGCCCCTTGCTTTGCCCCGATATCCCGATAATTGAGATCGGCGAGCGAGAAGGACCTTTCCGCGTTTTCCGCCACGCCGGCGACGGAGAGATAGCGCGTGCCGTTTGCCGTATAGACGCCTTTTGTATAACAGCCGGAGATCACGCCGCCGTCGTTATAGGCGATGCCGTTCACGCAGGCGTCCACGATCCCGCCCAATCGGATAATTCCCCTTGCGGAATATGTGTTCCTTTCGCCTTCGCCCGCAACGCCCGTCAGCGTGCATTCCGTATATGACGAGAAGATCGAACCTTGGTTCCAGCCAGCGATT
Organism: Candidatus Scatosoma pullicola; assembly: GCA_018712725.1. GTDB lineage: Bacteria > Bacillota > Clostridia > Christensenellales > Borkfalkiaceae > Scatosoma > Scatosoma pullicola. Next base: position 15,211 of record DVGN01000024.1, on the reverse strand, counting down.
CCGCCGACATAGACATGGCAATTCACCGCCTGAACGGTGATTTTTCCCGTCGTTTTACAGGCGTAAATCGTGCCGTAATTTTTCGCCGCGATCCCGCCTGCATAGACGGTTGGGATACTGCCGTCGTCCGGGCTCGTCGTATAAATCATCTGAGACATATCTTGCAGGACAAGATTGCAAATCGTGCCGTAATTATTGCTGAAAAATCCGGCGATGCGTTCATTCCCCTGATCGGTCACGGCATTGATGCCGAACCCCGCGATCGTATGACCGCCCCCGTCAAATTCGCCGAATACGCCGGCGGGCGACCAATCGATCCCGCTCAGATTTATGTCCGTTTTCAAGACGTACCGCTCACAGAAATTCTTCCCGGAAAGCGCCAAAAACGCCTCCTGCGATCCGATTTCGATCGTCTGCAATTCCCGCGCGCCGGGAACGGGGAAACCGGCTTCTATCGTCCAGTCCTTCGTCCGCATGAGGGGGATGTGATCGGCGAGCCAATCGGGGCTTGCCAACTCCTCCCGCAAGACGAAAGCGTTGACCCGCTCCCCGTCCGTCGCTGCGCCGTTGAGCGTAAAGATGGAATCCGAACAGGTGAAAACAGTATCCGCCGCGACATTGCACGTCCCGTAAATATCGGCGTTTTCCGCCTCGACGCGCATGTTTACCGACGTATAACAATTCTCCGCGCCGATCACATAGGCGTCCACGCCGGAATGCAAGAAACGAGCAAGGCCGGAAACCGTCGCCGTACGCGCCTGCACCTCGATGTCCGCAATGACCGCGCTGCCGATAATTTTCCCGAAGTCGCCCGAAATGCCGCCGACATAGACAGAGGAACCGGGCGCAGAGACGGTTATATCTCCCCGGAACACGCAGCCGGAAATAACCTCTTCTTCATAATTGTAAGAATTCTTCCCGACGATACCGCCGACAAAACAAGTCCCTCCCGGCTCCCTGTTTACGAACAACGCACAATCGGTCACGGAGACGTTTTTGACCGAAGACCTGTACGATTCTCCCATCACCACGCCGACCGCCGCTTCATAATCCGGATGTACATCGACCGACACGGAACAGCCATCGAACGTCAGATCGAAAACGGACGACTCGTTGCCCTGATTGATAAATCCGGTATAATCCAAAGACGGCCCGCAGTACCATTCGGGCGGCGCGATGACGAGATCGGACACGACATGCCCGCCGCCATCGATCGTCACGCCGCTGCAAACGCTGTCCTTATACCAGCCGATCGGCGTAAACGTCCTCCCCTTCATGTCGATATCCGAAGTAAAGCGGAAACACGACCGGACGACGGTCGAATCCCAATTCTGCTGCGTCAGCGCCGTCATCGCCATATTTTCCATCCCCTCCGCGTCGGCGACGAGGTACGGATCTTCCCGCGAACCGCTCCCTTCGTACAAGTACCGCCAGATCGCATGCAGGGAGACGACGCCGTCCTCCGTCTGCCCGTACAGCGTTTCCACTTCGGAGTCGTACAGATAACGGGTCAGAATATCATTTGAGCCGCCGATCGGACAATAAAAGCTGAAAAATTCAAAATTCGGGCGTACAGGCAACCAGTCGGTCGGGAGCCTGAGGTTTTCTCCGTAGACGGCAGGTACGTCCAACGTTTTCCCGCTTCCGTCGTCCGCATGGAGGCGGATCGTAAACGGCACGGGGGTGCGTTCGCAATATACATTGATCGTAACGCCATGCTGCAGCGTGACGTTTTTCACTACCGTGCCGACCGGATAGCAATTTCCCGAAGCGTATTCGCCCGCCGCGTACTGGCTGTCAAAACTCCATCCCTCGACTTCATAGCCGTCGACCTGCTTTTTCGGCTCGGGCAGCTCGTATTCCTCCCCGTACTGCAAGACGACTTCCTGTCCCTCGAACGAGAGCGTGTACGTATTGATCTCCCATACGGGATACAGGACCAGAACGCGGCCGTCCGTCTCCGTTAAATTGTAGAGCCACTCGTCAATCGAGACATAAACATCCTTTTCGGACGTCTCCCAGCCCTTCTGATGGTATCCCTCTCTGTAAAACCTGATATCGGAAATGTCCTGCGGACGATCGTAAAGGCAATCGAACGTATACACATCCGGCCCCGTCTCGTTTTCTTTCAGGATGGCGGTATATCCGATCGGCGTCCATTGGGCGACCAACTGCACGAAATCGCCCGCCGTCGTCGACAGGTCTTCGACGGTTTCTCCGTCCGCATAGGTCTCGCCCGAAAACCGTTCCTTCCAGCCCACAAATTTATATCCGCGCCGGGCAAAGGCGTTGCGCCTGAGGGGCTGCGCCACGGCGCAGACGAAATCCTGTTGCGGCATACTGCCGTCTACATCCCCTTCGCCTTCGTCGAATACGACGGTATATTTCACGCCCTTCCATACCGCTTTCATCACATAGTCGCCCGGCGCAAAGTCGACCGTATCGTACGGCTGATAGACGACGCCGTTGCATTCCCAGCCGCCGAACGTACAGCCGTCCCGGCGGAAATTGTTGCTCCAAAGCGCAATCCGCTCGCCGGGAATGGCAAGCTGCTCCAACATAGAGCCATAATCGCTTCCGTTTCCGTCGTATGTGATGCGGACATATTCTATCTCTTCATCGCGCGCCCAAAGTTCGAGAAAAGAAAGTTTGTATTTTACGTTGAGATCGGCGCATCCCGCCAAAAAAGACAAAAGGATCATCCCAAGCAGAACAAAAGCCATGAACAATCCCTTTTTCTTTACACTTTTGCCTTTTTCCATATTTTCCTCCCCGTCTCTCTTTTCCGACTCCGAACGAACATCGGAGTTTAGCGCAAAATGCCCTTCCGTCCGATCGGACAAAGCGGTCGTTCTGCCCTTCTGACTTTTATTATATCATTATTCCTCCCACAATGCAAGTCTTTCGGTGTAAAAAGGTAAAACCGTTTAAGGCTATAAAAAATCGGGAATACCGAAAAGAGGCCGCGATGTCCTGGAAAGAGAAACACGGCACATAAACGGGCGCCCGCTCAAAAGAGCGGGCGCCCGTCACGCCGTCAAAAAGCGAAAAATCAATCCTCTTTTTCGATATAGGGCGCGATGACGCGGTTGGCGGGCGCCCGCCCTTTCACGGTGCACCAGCCCTCGTCGTCCCATTCCAGGCGGGACATCGCCAGATACCTGCCCTTGCCTTCCCCGTTGTCGTTGACCCAGACGTGATAGACGATATAATAATTTCCGAGGTCGTCGATGAGGATGGAATTGTGCCCGGGACCGACGAAATTGCCGCTGCCCGCAAGGATGGTGTCCCCCACGTTCCCGGCGCCGGCGAGTTCCCTGCCCCGCGAATCGACATAGGGCCCGAGCGGGTTCTGCGAGCGTCCGACGCGTACATGGTAGGTACTTCTCAGCCCTTCGCAGCAGGTGCCGCTCGATCCGAAATAGTAATACCAGCCGTCTTTATAGATGACGTACGACCCTTCGAAGGTGGAGCCGTCCCAAGGGCCGGGCTTGCCCGAAACGAGAACTTTGTTCTCCTTCGCGTAATCCAGCCCGTTTTTAAGCCCCAGCCCGTCTTCCGTCAGCTCGATGCCGTAACAGCCGCGGAAACTGCCCCAGATCATGTAGACGTTTCCGTCCTGCCCGACGAACACGCAGGGATCGATGGAATTGTCCACGCCGATCTCCTGAGAGGTGAACAGCTTCCCGTGGTCCGTCCAGGGGCCTTCGGGGTGATCGGCGCTCGCGACGCCGATGCCGGGATTGGGATCGTCCCAGACGGACAGCGAGTAATAGAGCAGCAGCTTATCGCCGATCTGCACGATGTCGGGCGCCCAGAATCCGGCGCCGGAGGTACCCCAATCCGGCGAGATGCCGACGGTGCCCAAACTTTCCCAGGTGATGCCGCCGTCGTCCGAGCGCGAGATCTGCCCGCCCGTCGAATAGATGTAGAGCTTGTCCTCCCAGCGGAGGATGTGCGGATCCGCCATATCCCGTTCGACGACGGGATTGTCGATATAGACGGGATCGGGTTCTTCTTCGACGGAGGACGCCGAATCGGAAGCGCCCCCGGACGACGACGCGCCGCCCGCCGAACACCCCGCCAAAGCGAATACCGCGGCAAACAATACGCAGAAAATCCGCGCGAGAAACTTCTTTTTCATAATGTCTCCTTTCCCCGAAGCGGAATATTTTACGGCAGCCGTATGCGCCCCTTGCCGAAAACGATGGGACAAAAGCACATGCGCCTGTTCTGATCGGGGTTTTCGGGATGGGTATGGACGTGGAACACGCAGTAATCCGTCCCGTCCGCGGCGGTCACGACGCAGTTGTGGCCGGGGCCGCTGATCTCCCCTTCCGAATACAGCAGGGGATTGTCCGCCGACTTCTTATAGGGGCCGAGCGGACGCTCCGAAACGGCGTAGCCCGTCGAATAGGTGGGCGAAGCGAAATAGCCCGACGAATACATGAGATAGTAAATCCCGTCCCGTTTGACGATGAAGGGTCCTTCGTTCCAGCGGGTATCCCCCGTCACCGTCTCCCACGGGCAGTCGGGCCCGGAGATATGCACCGGCTCGCCCACCGTGCGGGTGAGGGAATCGTCCAGGCGGACGGCGTAGATATGGCTTTCCCGCCTGCCCTCCACGACGTACTGCGAACAATCGCGGGAATAGAAGAGGTAGCTGTCCTTTCCGTCCCGCAAGACATGCCCGTCGATCGCCGCATAGCCGAAATCGAACATCGGCCCGTCCGTCACGTCGACGAAGGGCCCCTCCGGCCTGTCGGAGACGGCGACGCCGATGAGCAGCGTATCGTCCCCCTTGCGGCGGGCGGAATAGTGCATGATATACTTCCCTTCGTGAAAGACGACTTCGGGCGCCCAGAAATCGGTGTATCCGAAGCTGCGCTCTCCCCTTGTATATGCCATACGGGGTTCCGACCAATGGACGAGATCGTCGGAAGTGCGGCAGTCGAAGCCGTCCTTGAAAGAGGTGGCATAGAGATAATAGGTGCCGCCGACGCGCAGAACGAAGGGATCGCCGATGTTCGTGACGTCGGTTACGGTGATGTGCGTTATATCCATAAAACTGAAAATTTTCTCCGTGTCTCATACCCGGGCATACGCGCCGCGCAAAAGGAGGGCATGCTCCGGAGCCGGAAACGCATTTCCGAAAACCCCGGTCTCCCCTCTCCGCGGGCACATATGCCCCGGTAAGGATATTGCGCCGTCAGGACTTGGAGCCGCTGTTGGCGACGCTCTCGATGACTTTGTTTTGCAGGAACAGATAGACGATCAGCGTGGGGAGCATGGAGACGACGGCGCCCGCCATGGTCATCCCGTACTGAATGTTGTTGTCGCCGAGCAGCTTGGCGATGCCGAGCGGCAACGTGAGGTTTTCCGTCGAGACGCCCGCCATGGCGATGGAGGGCCAGAGGTAATCGTTCCAGCTGCCGATGAAGGTCATCATGGCGGCGACCATAAACGCCGACTTGCACAGGGGCACTTCGATCTGCAAAAAGATGCGGAACATCCCCGCCCCTTCCAGCTGCGCCGCCTCCACGAGTTCCTTGGGCACGGACATGAAGTACTGACGGATGAGCATCATGTACAGCACGCCTCCGAGCCCCGGCAGGATGAGCGCCAGCGGATTGCCGTTCAGCTCCATCGACGTGATGAGCTTATAGAGGGGCACGAGATTGATGACGTTAGGCACCATCGCCGTGGCGAGCAGCAGCCCGAACACGACGTTTCTCCCCTTCCATTCCGCCACGCCGAAGGCAAACCCCGCAAGCGCCGCAATGACGATATAGAGGAGGGTATGCACGCCGGAGATGACGACGCTGTTGAGCATCCACCGGAATACCGGCGCGTCCTCGTTGGAGAACAGCTGGATATAGTTGTTGAACGAAAATTCCCTGGGGATGATCGACATGACGTCGGTCAGGGCGTTTTTCTTGAACGACGTGCCGAACGCCCACAGGAGGGGCAGGACGCAGAGAATGCTGATGATCGTCAGCAGGATGAACGCCACGACCTTGCGGCGGCGTTCGCCGATGTTGAGTTTTGTCTTTACCTTGGCTGCCATATCAGTCTCTGCTCCTCCTGCGCACGATCGCCGCCTGCGCCAGACTGATGACGATCATGATGACGCCGAGCATCAGCGCCATCGCCGCCGCCACGTAAGGCCGGTCGAACAGGTTGTCTATGATGACCATCAGAAGCACCTGCGTACTTCGTTCGGGTCCGCCCGAAGTGAGCAGCGCGGGCTGTCCGTAGACGTTGAAGGAGGCGAGCAGGGTCATGATGAGCACGACGAAGATCTGCCCCACCATCAGCGGCAGCGTGACGGAGAAAACCGTCCGGATATAGGACGCCCCGTCGATGGCAGCCGCTTCATAGACCGCCTTGTCGATGTTTTTCAGCCCCGCGCCCAGGATGACGATATTGGTACCCATCGTCCACCAGATCGTGACGACGAGCAGGGATATCCACGCCCATGGCTGAGAGCCGAGAAAGTTGATCTGGCTCAGATTCATCGCTTTGAGCATGCCGTTTATAAAGCCCGTTTCCACTTCCAGCACCCGTTTCCACATGAGGATGACGGAGGAAATGGAGAACACGGTGGGCATGAACAGCAGCGCGCGGAAGAATTTATACCCCGCGGGCTTGATGTCGAGCAAAACGGCGATGAAGAGCGGAATGACGATGAGCAGCGGCACGGAGAACACGACGAAGATGAGGGTGTTTTTCAACCCGCGGAAGAAATCGTCGCGATAGGTGAAGTCGGGATTGGTGAGGATGTTCTTATAATTCTGAAACCAGACGAACTCCCCTCTCCGGTTGTGAAAGCTCTCCGAAATGCCGCTGAAAAACGGATAGATGAAGAACAGCGTAAAGACGATGAGAAAGGGAACCGCGAACAGGAAACCGGAAAACTGCCGTTTGAACACCACCAGCTTCCCGAGAGCGGGCTTTTCGGACGTATCCGTGTGTTGTATTTTCATAAGCCTACCCCCGACGCCGTTCCGGCGTTAACCGTTCATTTCCGTGTTGACCGCTCTCCTCGCTTCCGCTTCCGCGTCGCTCATGAGTTTGGCGATGTCGGAGGTGGCGCTGGTCATGATGGTCGTCACATACTGGAACACCGTCTCGTATCCCGATTCGAAATAGGTCGCGGACGCCGCGGTGCGGAACACGCTGGGATCGCCGAAGTCGTTGACGTAAGGCGCGTTCTTGAACTCGTCCGTCTCGCGGGCGGCGTTGTAGGCGGGAATCTGCCCTGCCTGCGACCATTCCGCGGAATTTTCGCCCATCCACTTGATGAAGGTGACCATCGCTTCCTTCTTGCGCTGGCTGATGTTGCGGCGCTGCGCGGCGACGGTAAAGACGTGGGAGCGGGCAAATACCTGCCGGCTGTTTCCGCCCGTCTTGTCGGTGAGCAGCCCCGAAAGGCTCATGACGCCGAGATTGTCGCCCAGCGCCTCTTCGAGCGCGAGCAGCGACCAGCAGCCCTGGATGTGGAAGGCGGCTTTGCCCGTCGTGAACAGGTTGAGGTCGGCGTCCGTCTGCAGATTTTCGGGGGAGACCTTGTATTTATAGATGATGTCGCGCAGATTTTCCGCGGCTTCGGCGCCCTCCGCCGAGTTGAACATGGGCATGCTCGTCTCCGTGTCGATCTCCGTGCCGCCCGCCTGATAGAGCGCGGTGGTGTAGGTGAATTCGGTCGGCCAGAGGGTGGAGACGGGAAGTCCCCAGACGCCGCTGCTCTGATCGGTCAGTTCCTGCGCCAGCGTCATGAGCTCGGTGAAGTTGGCGGGAAGCTCGTTGTCCCCCACGATCGCCTTATTGTAATAGAGGACGATGGGATGGACGTCGAGCGGGAAGCCGTAATAGGAATCCTCCCCCGCGATGAGGGTGGACATGACGTTCGCCTGATAGTCGTCGGGATCGATCGTCTCCTTCGTGAAGAAGGTGCTGTCGATGGGGACGATATAGTCGTACTCCGCATAATTTCTGACGAGCTGGCTGTGGATGATCGCCATATCCGGCCCGTTGTTGGGGATGTTGTTTTTGAGGTTCTGATAATGCGTCTCGCGCACGTTGGACTGGTGGTCGATGTGGATCTGCCCTTCATACGCCTGGTTGAAACGGGTGATCATGCGGTTGAACACGGTGAGATCGGCGCCCGTGATCGGCGTCCAGAGGGAAAGGGAGACCGTACCGGTCGCACCCGATCCGTCTTCGCTGTCGGCGTCGCCTCCGCCGCCGCATGCCGCGATGCCGAGCGTCATGGCGCCCGCCATCACGACGGAAAACAAGCCTTTCAGAAATTTCTTTTTCATAATGACCTCTTTGATGTTATTTTTTTGCGCCGGCAGCCCGCCGGCAAGCGTCGTCGCACCCCTGCCCCTCGGGAAGGAGGCGTTCCGTCAGTTTATGACGGGCATCGGCAGGCCGCTTCTGCCCGCGACATAGCCTTCGGTATGCGGGAAATCCCCGCTCCAATCCAGCCTGTCGACGAGGAGGGAACGGCGGTTGGTATTGCCGTACATCTCGTACTCCTGCGTGTCATAGCCGTGGTAGAGGATATACCAGTTCCCCGCGTCGTCCTGAATGACGGCGTTGTGTCCCACGCCCACGAAATCGTCGCCCGCCTCCACGACGAGCGCCCCGCGGTTTTCTCCCCGCATGTCCCTGCCCTGGTCGTCCAGATAGGGTCCGAGCGGGTTTTCCGACCGCCCGACGCGTACATGGTAGGTCGAATCCTGCCCTTCGCAGCAGGAACCGCTGGAGACGAACATATAATAGTAGCCGTCTTTATAGACGATATACGGCGCTTCGTACGTCGCGAGATTGAACGCCTGCGAAGTATCCAGCCCCGCCACGAGCGTCTTGTTCTCCCGCGCGTAATCCAGCCCCCCTTCGAGTCCGAGGCCGTCGTCCGTGAGCTGTACGCCGTACAGGCCGCGGAAGCTGCCCCAGATCATATAGACGTTGCCGTCCTGCGCGCGGAACACGGCGGGATCGATGGAATTGTTGACTCCGATCTCCGTCGAAGTGAACAGCTTGCCGTGATCCGTCCAGGGTCCGAGCGGATGGGACGCCGTGGCGACGCCGATGCCGGGATCGGGATCCCCCCACACGGACAGGGCGTAATACATCACGAAGGTGTCGCCGATCTGCACGACGTCGGGAGCCCATACGTTGGCGCCCATCGTCCCCCAGGAGGGTTTTTGCAGACCGGGAAACGCGGCGTTTTTGAAATACCAGTGCACGAGATCGTCCGATTCGAGAATGGGCACGATCTGCTTGTTGGAAATGTTTTCCAGCGGATCGTCGCTCGGCTTCCATTCGCCGTAATCCTCCGTCGCATAGGCGTAATATTTTCCTTCGTATCCGATGACGCAGGGATCGGCAAAGACGGGCGCATAGACGGGGTTGGAATACTCCGTCTGCGCCTGCGTCGAATCCGAGCTTTGGGGAGCCGATGGCTCCCCGCAGCCCGCCAGCCCTGCCGTCAGCATACACGCCGCCAATAGGAATGCCGGAAATTTTTTCATGTTTCTCCTTCGATCGCTTACGCTTCGGCTTCGCCGCCCGAAACTTCGACGATCTCGAACTGATAGATCGTGAACGTGGAGCCGGTAATGCCGCTGCCGCCGAGCAGAAGCCCTACGCGCGAGCCGCTCGTGTCCACCGTGGGGGTAAATTCGTATTCGAACGTCTGCACTTCCGACGTGAAGCGGAAGGAACCCGACGCGCTCCAATCGCCGTTGTTGGGATTGATTTCGAAGGAAATATCCCTCTCGACCGTGGAGGACGCCTTGATGACGAGTTTATACGTCACGCCCGCCTTGAAGGACTTGCCGTCCTGACGGAGCTGAACCCGCCAGCCCGCGTCGGTATCATTGGCGAACGTGGTGGTCACATAGGTGCCGTTGTCGTCCTCACCCGCCGTAAAAGTCGTGCCTTCGCTGCCCCACTGCCGCATGCCCTGCGCAAAGGTGGGATTGATCATCTGCCAAGACTCATACTGCGTCTGATCGGGATCGAGCGTGATCACCGCGGAATCGATCCAGATATAGCTGTCGTTCGCGCTGCTGCCGCCGCCACCCAGAAGGAAGCGGAATCCGTTCGCCGTGTTGGGCGCAGAGAAGTAGATGGTCGTCTCCGTGTACTCCGTCGTCAGGGGCACGGTGTAGGAATAGTTCGTACCCGCGTTGATTTCGAGGGTGATGCTGCGGGCATAGCTCGCCTTCGCGCGGATGGTGATGATATAGTTGGTGTTCGCAGCCATCGTGACGTCCTGACGGAACTGGATGTGCCAGCCGTCCGTGGAAGGATTGACGATGTGGATCTGCGCGGCGCCTTCATTGTCGTCGCCCGCCACCCACGAGAATTCCGCCTGTCCGGGATTCTGCGCGTTCACGTCCTGCACCCAGAAGCTGATGTTCCGGTCAAAGGTGCCGTTGGCGAGGCTGTACTCGTGTTCACGGCTCAGGTAGACGACGATCGTGCGATAGGCGATCGCCATGGGCCCGTTTTCGTTTTCGACGATATAGGCGAGCGTGAAGTTGTTGCGCTCCATGACGGTGCTCGCCACGCTGCCCACCACTTCGATGCGGTCGGTGAGGTCGGTGTCCCCGTTCTTCGCCGTCACCCCTTCCAGAGGATTGGCGAGGAAGGCGGCAAGTTCGTCCGTACCCGTGTAGAAGGATTCGTTCTCCACCCCTTCAAAGGTCACTTCGGGGCAGCGCTCGATCTTTTCGATCCTGATGCTGTCGAGGGTCAGGTCATACGAGTCCTTGACGTCGCTCCCTTCGAGAATATAGCCGAAGTAGAGAACCGCTTTCGCGTTGGTGTAGTCCTGATCGGCAGTGTAGTAACTTACATAATCGGCATACTCGCTGCCCGCCGTGAACGCCGTAAGGCCCTGCATCATCGAATAGTTGTTGGCGACGTTTTCAAAGCCGAACGCAAACGACTTCGCCGTATCCGACTTGGCGCGCACCGTGATCTTATACGTCTCCCCTTCCAGCAGGTTGCACTGGGACATATACTGCATCGCAAACCAGGAATTGCCGACGGAAGAGATTTCGAATTTGGGCTTTTCGACGCCGTTTTCCGTCACTTTCGTAAGGGTCGCCGTGCCGCCCGGGGTGTCGAGCGTCCAGTTATAGAAACCGGTGTTGTTGGTGACGGAGAAATCGCCGTTGGCGATGTTGTGCTGCTGTTCGACGGTCACTTCGCGGGATTCGAATTCCGTCGTGCCGCCGTCCTCCGCCATATACCAGACGGTATAGACGCCCGTGATGTTGTAGTTGAAATCCTCATAATCGTCGTATACGCCGAGATCGGTGAGCTCTTCTTCGTGCTCTTCGAGCGTAAGCGCGACGACGCTGGACGTGATGTCCGTGCCCGCGGCATTTTTGACGGTGATGCCGTCCAGGGGATCGTATTGGTCGCCCGCCGCCACCGTCACGTCTTCCAGCCCCGTCCAGGTAAATCCGGCAGAAGAGCTGTCGCCGCTGTCGGAAGTTCCCGTCTCTCCGCATGCGCTCAGAGTGCCCGCCGCCAGAAACAGGCAGAGCAAAGAAGAACATGCGATCTTAAGATTTTTTCTCATAATTGCCTCCTAAATATAGTTTTTGATTTGTTTGGACTGTTCATTCCCGTTTGAGAATTTTTTTGCGTTTTTGCCTTGCGGACAAAAAACGGCTGCCGCTGAGTTGCATAGAACAAAGTTGCCTTCCTTTTTCGTCATGTCATACATCATCCTCCTTGCTTTGATTTATTCTTCGCCCTCATCGGACGGATTTGTCCGGAATGTCCTTTTCGCCCCCCTTTCCTCTCCCTTTCCGAAAAGATGATTTTCATTCCGTTATCGTTAACATATAAAATTTTATCCCTTTGTATCGTTAACGGAAAGCGGAAAAAGTAAGCGCAGCAGTTCTGTTTCGCCGCTGTCGACCGCGGACGCCGGCTTTCGTTTCAAACAAGATTTTGTTTACGTAATATCCCCGATATTACGTAAACAGGGGCGCCCCTGTTTTATTTTGTAATCATTATTTTTCGCCTTTGGGAAGGCGTTCGTCTTACGGGGTGCGATGGTCGTCCAAAAATACGCCGAAGGTCTCCGCAACCCGCTTCCCCCTGCCGTTTTCGATCCGGGAGACGAGCACTTCCACCGCCCTCTCCGCCATCGCCCGCTTGTCCGAGCCGACGGAGACGAGCCGGTTGGGGATGTTGACTTCCTTCTGGATATCGTCGAATCCGATGACCGGCACTCTGTCGTCCAGCCCCGCCCCTTCCAGCAGACACATCACGTCGAAGGCGAGCATATCGCTGAAACAGAAAAAGCAGTCGGGCGCGGACGCGGCGTCCGCAAACAGCGCGGAAAACTGTTCTTTGACCGAACGCAGCCCCTCCACGACGAGCGGTTTCTGCCGCCCCGTCTTCTCCCACTCGGCGCAGAAGCCCGAAAAGCGATCCTGTTCGCAGGAAGTTCCCGAGCCGATACACACGTACACGGAACGCTTGCAGCCGCTCTCTATAAACCGCTTTGCCGCCAGCCTGCCCCCCTCTTCGTCGTCGGTGCGCAGATAATCGATGGCAGGCATGTCCGTCCGCCGCCCGAAAAGCAGCACGGGAACGACGAAACTTTCCACCAGCCCCGCGATCTCGTCGCTCGGTTCCAGAAAGCTCACGATGCCCGCGGCGTTGTGCGAGACGGCAAATTCGTAAGCGGAACGGTCGAGCAGGTGTTCGGTGACGGACAGCATCAGAATGGAATAATTCCGCTCCTTGAAACACGCCTGTAAATAGTCGATCATGATGGAGAAATAGACGTTGACGAGATGGTCGTAGATGATGACGATCAGCCGGCTGTTTCCGCAGCGCAGGGAAGTGGCGGTGTTGTTTTTCACATAGTGGAGTTCTTCGGCGACCTTCAACACCCTTTCCCGGGTCTCCGCCGATACCTCCGGCGCGTTCCGGATGGCGCGGGAAACCGTCTGCGGCGTCACCTGCGCCACCCGCGCGACGTCCCGCACGGTCACTCTCATCTTCTTCATGTTACGGCAAAAACCTCCCGTCTGAAAATATGCGACAAACCTTTTTCAACCTGCTTTCCGCCTGCGGCATCCCGCCGCTTTCGCCCGTTTTCCCCCTTTCTTTTATAAATGTTATCGTTAACGGTATTTTATTTTTTGACCCGACGCCACATTTCCGGCCGGGTCAGACAGACAAATGACACTATTTTCTTTACGCGTATATAATAGCACCCTTTATATTTGCTGTCAACCTATTTCACCTATCTTTCACAAATTTTTCTTCTAATTGTCATATTTTGCCAATTTTACAGAAACGAGAAAGGAGGAGGCGACGCCTCCCCCTTTCTGCCGCGGCAAAAGCTGCCGTAAATCTGCCCGGCACAGCCGGCGCTCCCTTCTTTCAGACTTTATTCAGGAAGTATTCCCCGCCGTCGTCTGAGATCCCGATGACATAGTCCGGCTTGTGCCGCCGGAAAAAATCGGTAAGCTCGCGGATATAGCGGTAAAAGGTTCGCTGGGATATGTCGTGCTCGCGGCAAAAGTTCACGCGACGGACATTTTGTCCCTCCAACAGGGCATCGTACAAAAGCAGCATCAATTCGGTTTTCATTTTCCGTCCTCCTCTTCGGCTGGTCGTCCCGTGCCGATCGGAGTCCCTTTCCGCACGAAACTGTCTCTTTATGACAGTTTCATTATAGCATACTTTTTCCGTTTATGACAGGATTTTGACTAAGCGCATTTCGCGGATACCCGCGATTTCGGCTGAATTTCCCGCGTTTTTCGCTTAGTTTTGAAAATTTTTTTTAAGCCGCCTCCGGCGCGCACACAAAAAGGCGTAAAAATCCCCCTTCCAGGGAATTTTTCTTTATCGGTCTCCAACCTTCTTATCCCTTCCGTCTCGCTCCGCTCGACACCTCCCCTTACATCTCTGTTTCGTTAAATTTTTTCGGAGAAAAAATTTAACGAGCGTCTGCGGAAGAATTTATACAGGACTCCTACCTTCGGCACGCCGTGCGGCTGACTGCCGGTTTCTTTCCTCTCTCGCCTGCGGCTCGTTTCACCTTGTTTCCGTTTTTCACAAGGGCAAAAAGTGCATAACAAGTGACGCCCTTTTTGCGGATTTATGCCAGTGTTTCGATTTGCCATATCGAAAGCGGACTTTCTTATCCCCTCCGTCTCGCTTCGTACCCCCTCCCCTTTCCAAAAGGGGAGGCAGGGGCTTCGGACAAAAGGAGAAGGGCTCCCCTCCGAAGAGGAAAGCCCTTGTCTGCCGCATGAAAGAATTCGTTACGCCGCGGGTTTCTCCGCCACAAACGCAATTTCCGTGAAGGAAACGGTTCCCGCCTTTACCGACTCCCCCGCGTCGAAATAATAAACCAACGAGAAGGTTTCGCCGGTGCCCGCGGGGATTTCCACATACACGGTATGCGTTCCCTCTGCAAATTCGGTATGCCCCATGAGCGCCGTATCCCCGATATACACGCCGAACTTGACCGTCCGTCCCGCGTCAAACGTGATTTTCAGATACCTGCCCTTGGAGGCGGCATACCCGGAGACATCCTGCTGCGCCTTTGCCCACGTATCCCGTCCGTCCTGCCAGGAGACCACGGTGGCGCCGTCCTCCGTCGCGACCGTGTACTGCGTCGGCTGACCGAGCGTCGTATTCACGTCATAAATCGCACTGAGCGAGACGGGCATGCTGTCGACGAGAGCAACTTCGGAAATCGTCATGCTGCCCGCCGCGATGGTACCGCTGCCCGCATCGAAGAAATATTCGATGACGAAGTTCTCCGCCGCCCCAGAAAGGATGGGGAAGTATATGGTATGTTCGCCCGCCTCATAGTCCGAGCGGTGCATCTGGGTCTCGCCCGATCCGTCCGCGTTTACATAGCAGATATACACGTTGGTATTGCGGGAAAGGGTGAACGTAAGTTTGATATACCCGCCCTTATCGGCGCTGTAATCGCTCACGTCCTGCCAGACTTTATCCCATTCCGGACGGCCGTCCGCCCAGCTGATCACGACAGTTCCGTCCTCCTGCTTCTCTACGTCGTAGGAAGCCGCCTGATAGTCGTAGGGATCGCCGATCGTCGCGGTATCAGTCGGAACAAAGGTGAATTCCGTGAATACGACGCTGCCCGCCGTGACGGGAGACACGCCGCCGTCGAAATAATAAT
>DVGN01000023.1 GCA_018712725.1 Candidatus Scatosoma pullicola | reverse complement strand
TTTTGAAGGGGGCACACAAATACCGCCTCCCCTTATGGTAAGGGGAGGTGTCACACACTCTATTCATGCCTCCCCTTATGGTAAGGGGAGGTGTCGAGCGGAGCGAGACGGAAGGGATAAGAAAGTCCGGTTTTCGACAAAACAAATCGCCCCCCAACAGACAATCCCTCAGTCATGCTCCGCATGACAGCTCCCTTTGCACAAGGGAGCCATAAGAGGTGCTGCTCCGCATGACAGCTCCCTTTACATAAGGGAGCCATAAGAGGTGCTGCTCCGTCGCCTGCTCCCCTTAAAGGGAGCCATAGTTGGACGCCACCAACATACTTTACGCACAAAGTTCGGCGCTATCGCGCGTTATTTCCCGCGCCGTTTGCCCCGCTTTTTTCTGCCGCCGAGCGCGACGATCGCAATGTACGCGCAGGCGAGAAGGAGGACGGAAACCGCCAGCACGGCAAAACACGCGGACGGGGACACGGGATTTCCGAAGAAATAGAATTGAAAATCGAAGGCGTCGCCGATCCCCGCCACCGCCTCCGCGGGCAGGATTTTCTCCATTTCCGCCAGCGCCCCGCGCAGAAAGAACCGGCGGAAGAGCACCGTCCCATACGTTCCGGGCACAAAGGCGACTGCGTTGCGGATGCCCGCGGCAAACTGCGAGACGGGCATATAGGCGCCGCAAACGAATCCGTACAGGGAGGAAACGAGGGTCGCCGCCGCGTTCGCCGCTCCCATGGTACGGAGAAAATGCTCGACGATGACCGCCAGCAAAGCGCCGAACGCCGTGGAGAGAAGGAGATTGCCGACGATCCCCGCCACGTCCGAAAAGGTCATGTACCAGCCGCAGGCGGCGATATAGACAAAGCCCAGCAGCAGGCAGACGAGACAGACGAGCAGGGTGGAAAAACAGGTCGCCGCGAAATAGCTGACGGAGAGCACGGTGGGTTTCACGGGCGCGATGCGGAAGTCCTGAATCCGCCCGTTCACCTTGTCGCTCACCATGATCGTCTGGGAGCAGAAGGCGAGCGTCACCGAACAGGCCCCCAGGACGGAGGAGATCAGCCATCCGGCGACAAATCCGTCCGCCAACCGGTCGGGAAGCTCAAATCCCCGGGGCAGGGAAGCGGCGAGCGTAGAAAGATACACGCTGCGGAGGAACAGGACGAAGAGCGCCACCAAAATCATCGGCGTGATGAGGGACATGAAAAAGGTCTGTTTGTCCTTGAAAAAAAGCTTGATGTGCCGCGCCGTGAGCCAGCGCAGATCGGAAAAGTCCTTGCGCAGATCCCGTCCTTTACGCATAGCCTCCTCCTTCGAGCGCCTTGCCCGTCACTTTCAGAAACACGTCGTCCATCTTCCCCTTTTCCACTTCGAAATCGGGAAAAGCGTCGGGGCAGGTAAGCAGCAACCGCTTTGCCTCCGCGACGGACGGCACTTCGATGAGCAGATGATCCCGCCTTCGGGAAACGCAAAGGTGCTCCCTTTCGACGAGGGCGGAAAGCGCCGGCGTCTCCCCGTAGACGCGGATAAAATCGGACGTATAGGCGTTTTTCAGTTCCACGGGCGTCCCCTCCGCCGCGAGCCTGCCCCCGTCCAGAATGACGACGTAATCGGCTTCCGCCGCCTCTTCCATATAGTGCGTGGTGAGAAAGACGGTCAGCCCCGTTTCCCGGCGGAGGCGGTCGACGCAATTCCAGACCGCTTTGCGCGTCTGCGGATCCAGCCCCGTGGTCGGCTCGTCCAAAATGAGGATCTTGGGTCTGTGCAGCAGCGCGCGGGCGATGTCGATCCGCCGCCGCTGTCCGCCCGACAGCTTGCCGAGCGGGCGTTTCAGAAGCCCGTCCAGGGAAAGAAGGGGCGAAAGCTCTTTCAGCCGCGCGGCGTACTCCCCGCCCGAAAGCCCGTACAGCCCCGCGCGGAAACGCAGGTTGTCGGCGACGGAAAGTTCCCGGTCCAGGACGCTATCCTGAAAGACGACGCCGATTTTGGACTTCGCGGCGGCGCCTCCGACTTCGGCGTCCCCGTCCACGATCACTTCGCCGTCGTCCTTGTCCAGCACGCCGCAGAGGATATTGATCGTCGTGCTCTTGCCCGCGCCGTTGATGCCGAGAAAGGCGAAAAGCTCCCCTTCCCGCACCTCAAAAGACAAATCGTCCACCGCTTTGATGTCGCCGAAATATTTTTTTAAGTGTCTGACTTGGATGATAGGTCGCACGGCTTTTCCTCCGGGACACAGAAAAGCAGCTCCTTGTAAAGGGGAGCTGCTTTTTGTCTGCGATATTTCAGTTGATGACGCCGGGATCGTCGAAGGAAATCGACGCCTTGCTGCCCTCCCCTCTGTCTTCGGGGAACATCGTCCCCGCGGGGATGACGGGCAGGATCAGGGGATTGATGAACGCGTTCGCCGTCAGGGACGAGACCGCCGCCCGCAGATAGGGATAGACGATTTCCGTCGTGCTGATGGCAAGGACCTGTCTGTCCTCGTCCGTCTCCACGTCCTCCGCTTCGAAAATGCCCACGAGACGGGCTTTCAGGTTAAAGGGTTTGGGTTCCGCTTCCGTGGACTCCACCTTGACTTCGAGGGAAACGAAATACAGTTTGTAGTTTTCCTGAACGCGGCGGATGGTGCGCGAAAACTGCGGCTTGATCTCGAATTTTGCCCCCCGCTCCATCTTGATGCGGTTGATCGTGTAGGTGAGTTCCTCTGCGGTGATGCCTCTCAATGCATATTTCATGACGATACCTCGATCGGTTTATTTTCCTTTATTATACCATACTTTTGTATCGTTGTCAATAGCACCCGGATAAGAATTTTCGTATTTTTTTACGATTCTTTTGCCGAAAGCGCGCATATTTTTTCACGTCCGCCCTTCCCTGCCCCTCTCCCGCCCTTTTCCCTCTTTGCAAAGCGGATTTTCGGGCCGGATGCGGGACGGATCTGCGGAAGGCTTTCGCGGCGGAACTCCCCGAAAAATCCCGGCGGACGGCGAGAGCGGCGAGAATGGAAAGCCGGCAAACGCCCCCCGGAAAAGCCTTGACAATTTTCCGCCGGTGTGCTACACTGCAAGGCATGGAAGAGATGACTTACAAAAGCGAATATTTCTCCCCCGCAGCCACCCTGGAATGCGGACAGGTATTCCGGTTTTTCCGCGACGAAGAAAGGGGCGGATATTTCTTCTTTTCCGCGGACAAAGCCTGTTTTCTCCGCGAAGAGGGCGAAGTCACCCGCCTTGTCTGCGAGGACGGAGACAGAGCGTATTTCGAAAATCTGTTCGATGTGAATGCGGACGCCGCCGCGCTCGTCGAAGAGGCGAAGTCCTTCGGCGTCCCCTTCCTCTCGCGCGCCGCGGAATTTTCCAAGGGACTGCGCATCCTGCGGCAGGACAGGGCGGAGTGCTTTCTCTCCTTCGTCCTCTCCCAGCAGAACAACATCCCCCGCATCCGGAAGATGCTCTTTGCCCTCTGCGCCGCGCTCGGCGGGAAAAAGAAGTTTTTGGGGCGGGATTATTTCTCCTTTCCCGCGCTCTCCGACATCGCCGCAAAGGACGAAGCCTTTTACCGCGCACTCGGATTCGGCTACCGCGCCAAATATATCCCCCGCGACGCGGAAATGCTCTTGGAAACGGACTTTTCCGCGCTCGGAAAACTGCGGGGAGAGGGGCTGAAAAAAGCGCTCGTCGCATACCCGGGTGTGGGGAATAAGGTCGCCGACTGCATCGCCCTGTTCGCCTTCGGCGACAAAAGTGCTTTTCCCGTGGATACCTGGGTGGAAAGGCTGTATCGGGAGGATTTCGGCGGCAGAGAGACAGACCGAGCCAAAATCAACCGCTTTTTCACCGAAAAATTCGGCGAACACGCGGGCGTGTTTCAGCAATATTTATTCTATTACAAACGGGAAACGGAACGCGGATAACCGGCGCAGTGAGGTGCAAAACTTTGTTTTGCTCAATTTGGGAAGGATTTCGGCTGCTGCCGGATGATTGCCTTGCGGCAATGAGAACGCAAGTCTGCGACTTGCTTTATGAGGGGATTTCTGCGCCTGTCGGCGCGGATTGCCTTACGGCAATATTCTTTCGCGGGCGCCGCCCGCACCCGCAAGGGACAATGCCCCTTGACCCGTATTTGCCGTATATGCGTTTTGCCCGAATAAACCGATAAAGGTCACCGTCAGAACGCGGAGATACAAGCAAGACGCGAAGGGCGCGGCTTTCCGCCGGGGAGCGTACTCAAACGTACGTGCCCCAAGGAAAACGCAAGTCCGACAAAGTATTGCGCAGTATATACGCATTTCGCCCCAATAAAACGAATAAGTAACCGTTAAAACGCGGAGATACAAGCAAGACGCGAAGGGCGCGGCTTTCCGCCGGGGAGCGTACTCAAACGTACGTGACCCAAGGAAAACGCAGTCCGACAAAGTATTGCGCAGTATATACGCATTTCGCCCCAATAAAACGAATAAGTAACCGTTAAAACGCGGAGATACAAGCAAAACGCGAAGGGCGCGGCTTTCCGCCGGGGAGCGTACTTAAACGTACGTGACCCAAGGAAAACGCAAGCCCGACAATGTATTGCGATGTAGATACGCGTTTCGCTTTTTCAAAGCGAATAGTTGTCCAGGACGAAGTCGACATCTTTATCCCCCCTCCCCGACAAATTCACGACGATGCTCGCACCCCTGCCCAGCTCCTTTGCGAGTTTTAAGGCATAGGCGACGGCGTGGGAACTTTCCAGCGCGGGGATAATCCCTTCGGTCACGGACAGCCGGCGGAAGGCGTCCAAAGCCTCTTCGTCCGTCACCGTCACGTAATTCACCCGCCCGATGTCTTTGAGATAGGCGTGTTCGGGCCCCACGGAGGGGTAATCCAGCCCGCTCGCTACCGAATAGGCTTCGGCGGGCTCCCCCTTCTCGTCCTCCAAAACAAGGCTCTTGAAACCGTGTAAAACGGCGGGCTTCCCGAAGGTGATGCTGGCGGCATTGTCCCCGATCGCCGCTCCCCTGCCCATGGGCTCCACGCCGTACAGGCGGACGGACGGGTCGGAAAGAAAGCCCGTGAAAATGCCGATCGCGTTCGAGCCGCCGCCCACACAGGCGACGACGGCGTCGGGAAGTCCCTTTTTGAGACGCCTGAACTGCGCGTGCGCCTCCCTGCCCACGACCGCCTGAAAATCGCGCACGATCGTGGGATAAGGATGGGGGCCCACGACCGATCCGATACAATACAGCGCATGCTCAAAGGTACCCAGGTATTCGGCGAACGCGGCGTCCACCGCCTCTTTGAGAGTCTTTCCGCCCTCCCGCACGCAGACGACCTCCGCCCCTAAAAGCTGCATTTTGCGGACGTTTATAAATTGCTTTTTCACGTCCGTTTCGCCCATGAAAATGCGGCATTTCAGGCCGATGAGCGCCGCCGCCGTCGCCAGCGCCAGCCCGTGCTGTCCCGCGCCCGTCTCGCCGATGATCGTGTCCTTGCCCAGATACCGCGCGAGCAGCGCTTCGCCGAGACAATGGTTGATCTTGTGCGCGCCCGTGTGGTTGAGGTCCTCCCGTTTGAGATAAATCTCCGCGCCGCCCGTCTGTTCGGTCAGTTTTTTGCAGAAATACAGCGGCGTGGGTCTGCCCTGGTAGGTGTGCTGCAAAGACCTGAGTTCGGCGCGGAAGGCGGGGTCTTTTTTGAGGCGCAGATAGGCGTTATACACCCTGTCCAGCTCCGCTCTGAGCGCTTCGGGCACATAGCTGCCCCCGTATGCGCCGAAAAATCCGTCTTTGTCCGCCTGCACGTTTTTGAAGTTTGTTTTCATGGTCCGTTCTCCCCGGAAATAGAATAAAGACCCGATCGGCTTGTTTTACAAAACATACCGTCGGGTCCGTATGATAGACGTATCATTCTTCCGATATGCTTTGCGACGCGACAAAAAGCATCCGCAAAACATACCCGTTTACGAATGCCAATTATCCGCGCCACCACCAAGCATACGCAAAGAACATAAGGAAAACCTCCGCCTCTGAACGCATTTTTACGATTTTTTCTATTATAGCAGAACTTCCTTCTCTTGTCAAGGGGTTTGAAAAAATTTTTTCGGAGAACAAAAAATTTTCCGAAAAGCCCCGCGAAAACGCTTGCTTTTCGCGGGGAGATGTGATATAGTATTAACACGCTGAAATGCGACATATGCGGGAATAGCTCAGTGGTAGAGCGTTACCTTGCCAAGGTAAATGTCGCGGGTTCAAGTCTCGTTTCCCGCTCCAAAACAAAGCACACCCCTTGCGGGTGTGTTTTTGTTTTGCGTAATCGAATCCAAACGAGACTTGAGGGTGGAGCTGCGAGCGGGAGCGAGCATTTTGCCCGACCGAGAT
Organism: Candidatus Scatosoma pullicola; assembly: GCA_018712725.1. Lineage (GTDB taxonomy): Bacteria > Bacillota > Clostridia > Christensenellales > Borkfalkiaceae > Scatosoma > Scatosoma pullicola. Next base: position 166 of record DVGN01000023.1, on the reverse strand, counting down.
ATTCTCCCGCACCACTTCACGGCAAAACAAACAGCACGGTGTGCTGTTTGGCGGGGCGCGCCGCTAAAGGCGCAAGTCTCGTTTCCCGCTCCAAAACAAAGCACACCCCTTGCGGGTGTGTTTTTGTTTTGCGTAATCGAATCCAAACGAGACTTGAGGGTGGAGT
>DVGN01000022.1 GCA_018712725.1 Candidatus Scatosoma pullicola | reverse complement strand
TCGTTGCTTTTCTTTTGCACACAAAAGAAAAGCAACGAGAATTCTGCGGAAAGATTTAACGGAGAGACAACCGCGTGCGCGCGGAGCGTTGCTCCGCTAAATCGCGGTTTTCCCTCCCTCTTTGCCCCGATGGGGCAAAGTTCCCTTCCTTTCCTGCTCATGCTCCGCATTTCGTATAGGCAAAAATCCCATAACAAGTGACGGGATTTTTGCGAATTTATGCCAGCGTTTCGATTTGCCATATCGAAAGCGGACTTTCTTATCCCCTCCGGTGCTTCGCACCACCTCCCCTTACCATAAGGGGAGGCTTACAGCGGACTGTATCCCTTTGGAAAAGGAGCGCCAAAAAGACGATGTTTTGCCCGTCAGATCAAAAGGCGGAAGAAATCCCCGTCCTTTTCCGACGCTTCCAACAAGGCGAATCTGCCGAATTTTTTCCGGTATCTTTTCAGTTCTTTCACCGCCTTTGCGGCAAAGTCGGAAATTGCCTTCCGCTCGCCGTCCGTCAAAGCACCCGCGCCCTCTTCCGATACGTCGTCGCTCCCCTGCCCCTTCTCTTTTCGCCCGAGAGAAAAGCGGAGAAGGACGCGCAGCAGTACGCCCGAAAGGGGAAGATACAGGCAGAAGGTCTTTCCGCCGTCCCTGAATTCCAGCCTCATGTCATTCCGCCCAGATTTCCACGACGTCCCCGTCCGCACTGTTCACCCGCAGGCGGAGCAGCATTCTGTCCGTATCCGGTTCCCCGCCGAGTTTTACCACCGGTCCCTCCCCGTCGTCGAGCAAGGCGTCCACGCTGATCCCGAAGGCGCGGGAAAGGGGCTTCAAGAGGGTGATGTCGGGATAGGACAGGTCGTTTTCCCATTTGGACACCGCCTGCGGCGTCACCGAACAGATCTCCGCAAGCCCCTCCTGCGTCAATCCCTTTTGTTTGCGGTATGCGGCGATGTTCTCGCCGATCGTTTTCATGGCTTTGCCTCCTTTTTTCTTCTATTTTACTCCATGCGGCGCCAAAAGTCAATATACGAAAGGTTGAATCGGGAGCAGAACGCCAAACCGTCGGTTGAAAAACCGCTCAACCGTCGGTTGAGCGGCAATTTTACGGCGGCGCCGCGCAGATTGGCAGCCGATTAAAATCCCAGCCGGGAAAAGACCTCTCCGATGGGCAGGGACAGGACGAGTTCCGCCGAGCAGTCGGCGGGCGTCGGCGTCTTGTTGATGACGACGAGATGTTCCCCGCGGAAAAACTGCAAAAGCCCCGCCGCGGGATAGACGGCGAGCGACGTCCCGCCCACGATGAGGAGATCGGCGTCCGCAATCGCCTTTACGGAGGCGTGCAAAATCCCTTCGTCCAGATTCTCTTCATAGAGCACCACGTCCGGTTTTATAACGCCCCCGCAATCGCAGCGCGGAATCCCTTCCGCGTCGATGATCTCGTACATGGTATGCGCCTTTCCGCATTTCATGCAGAAATTGCGCCACACGCTGCCGTGCAGTTCGAGGACATTTTTGCTGCCCGCTTTCCGATGCAGCCCGTCGATGTTCTGGGTGATCACCGCTTTGAGCTTTCCCTCCTCTTCCAGCCTCGCCAGCGCGAGATGGCAGGGATTGGGCGCGGCGTCGGGAAAGAGCATCTTCGCCTTGTAAAAGCGGAAAAATTCCGCCGTATGCGAAAGGAAAAAGCCGTGCGAAATAATCGTTTCGGGCGGATAGTCGTATTGCTGCCGATACAGCCCGTCCTGCGAACGGAAATCGGGAATCCCGCTCTCCGTGCTCACGCCCGCGCCGCCGAAAAAGACGATGTTTTCGCTTTCCGCCACCAGCTTCCGCAGCCGCCCGATCTTTTCTTCTTCCATGGTACGTCCTCCCGCAAAACAGAAAAAGCGGCGCCAAACGCGCCGCCTTCCGACTTGTTTACGCTTCCAGCCCTTCGTTGAGCTTTTCGAGCAGCGAATCGAGATCTTCGCCGTGAACGGCGACCGCCTCCGCCACCGTCTCGCCGTGCGCCAGCGCGCAGCCGAAGCAGTGCATGCCCGCCGACATCAGGATTTCGGGGGCGTTGGGGTTGAGTTGAAGACAATCGGCGATCAGAGTGTCCGCCGTAATTTTCTTTGCCATTGGAATTCTCTCCTTTTTTCTTTTTTTATTATTTTAACACATCCGCAGCAAAAATACAAGAAACTTGCCCCCGATTTCGCGATTTTTATCGGATTTTCACGATTGAGCAGCGAATTCCCCCGCCGACGTCCTCCCGCGCCGATATACCGCCGTCAATCCGCCGCATTTTTCAGTCGTTCGTATATCTCTTCCCAACTCCCCGCCCTCTCCAGATCCGTCTTTATATAGCGGTTGACCGGACTTCGGAAGAGCAGAACGGGAATCCCGGCGTCCCGCACTTTCCGGCAATTTTCCGCGGAGTCGTCTATAAACAGGTCTATCCGCTCGTCCAGACACGCCTTTGCCTTGTCGAACGTGCAGATGAGTTTGTCGTATCCGATATGATTTTTCGCAAGCTGCAGGGAAGTCGTCCCGAAGGCGTCGGCATACAGCCTGTCGTCCCGCGCGGTTATGATGAAAATCCGGTGCCCCGCGCCCCTTAGCTTCCGGATACACTCGGCGGCGTCCCGTTTCACGGGCGTGTCCGGCACCACTTCGTCGTAATATTTTCTGCAAAATTCAAGTTCCCGCCCCTTCCATTCTTCGGGCAGATTGGAATAGGAAATGCCGCGGGCTTTCAGCTCCCGCAGATCCGCCCCGAAAAATTCCGCCACAAAGGGCATCAGATAGTCGAAAGTATCGGTGATGGTATCGTCTATGTCGATTCCTATATTCATTGTCGCTCTCCGTATCCATCGGGAGATTTTCGCCGTAAAAGACGAACGGCGCCCGCGGCAGAAAACGATCGCGCCGTTGCCGGGGTCACCGGCGGATCAAAGAAAAACTTTTCGTTTCCCCGCTTTTGCGCTTGCCCCGCATGTTTCATATAAATCCGGAAAATGCGTCAGCCCGCAGATATTCTGATATCCGTGACCGATGTTCCGTCAAAATCGACAAGCGCGGTGTAAGCGTAATATTCATGGCCGAACACATCGGTGATTTTAGGCACTATCTGATATGTGCCGCCGGGGAGATTGGCGACCGAAAGTTCATCTTTGCCCCATACTGCGCTACCTTCCGCAACATACTCCCCGACGAGGGGATCATAATATAAAATTTCTATTTCCAGCCCGTCGGTAAGCGGCAAAATGCGGGACCCGCCGACGCCCGATTCGATATAGCCTTCGGCTGAAAGCGCCGACGTATTGCCGTTATACGAAAAGAGCAGCAGACAGTCTTTCCCGCCTATCCCGACGCGCGCGGAAAAGAGGGTCAGGCCGTTTCTTTCTTCGTAGACGCGGCAATGCAGCAAACTTTCGCCCAACCATACCCAGCGCCCCTCAAAGTCAACGGTAAACATCGACGCCGCCCGCGTAATATCGTTGTCTGTGCCGATGGAATACAAAAAAGTCTGTTCCGGATCCTCGCCGATGATATGCAGCTCGTAACATACCGAACGCACATATCTGAGCGAATCTTCGGTAAGCGTAAACGACATCTTATCGTCGAACACAAAACCCCGCAGATCGAACCGTACGGCGCCCTCCGCCGGTTCCCGCGCAAAGTAATCGTTCAGCTCGTTCAGATAACCTTCGTCCCCGCAGACTTCGCCGTATGCCGCAAGCGCGTCCTCATCTTCGGGGAAATAGATGCTCACCCCGAACGCGTCCTGCCGCGCGCTGCCGTTTACCGTATAAATCATGTCGGAAAAATCCATTTCGTTCATGCCCATCTGATAAGCAAACGTGCGCATGTCGAACAGTCCCGAATCCGCATATCCGCGTTCTCCGGAGCCGAACTGCATACTGTTTTCCATGGCGGGGGAAATCTGTTCCGGCATGGACGCGATAAGAGCGCATATATCGTCCATAAGAACGGAAAGCCGCTCCGACTGCGTGAGATCGATCGAAGAGAGCGTATAATATGTCGTATGCGCCTGTTTTTGCGCGTATTTGTCCGGCAATATGCTGTAAAAATCCTCACGGCCGAGCGCCGAAAGCGCCGAATAATCCCAGCCCGATCCGGGTTCCAGCTCCTGCGAGGCGATCAGGCGGTCGGCATATCCGTCGAGCGCCAGCACCGCATCATAGGTGG
>DVGN01000021.1 GCA_018712725.1 Candidatus Scatosoma pullicola | reverse complement strand
CGGACGCCGTCCTCACCGCCGTCGAATCCCGCACGAGGTCTCCCGTGCGCATCCTCCGCGGGGAGGATTTGCAATCGGTATCCCTGGGAAGACTGTATCCCGCGGGCGAAGGGGCGGGGTATGCGGGCGGCATCACCTCTTCCGCCGCCGACGGGCTGCGGGTCGCCGAGATGATTTTTTCGCAGTTTTCCGAAATGTAACGCATAAAAATAGAATTTTTCAAATCTGACCGCCTTTTCGGGCGAGGCAATATTCCAAGAAAAGAGATTTTCTGTTTTTTTATCGCAAAATCTCAACGTTTCACTTTTGTATCACTATATTTTCACGCGTTATACACTAAATAAGTGTATTATAACACCTGTAAAGAACATTCGGAGAGCAATTCGGGGAAAATCCGGTGACATTTTATGTTTCCGGTTACGGATGGGATCATTCATATCTAACTTTTTTCATATTCTCTCACTAAGATATGCGGTTCGCAGGTTCACGCCGGCGGGCCGCATATTTTATGTGTCGCAAAAGGAGGCTTTTGCGGGCGGGAAAAAACTCCCCGCCGCGGCGGGGAGTTTTCGGGAAATAAAGGAAGTGAGATGAAAAAGCAATAGCGATTATTTGGTAAGTTCTTTGAGAGCGTCGTAATAGATCTCGCTCATCATGCGGATGCGGTCAAAGGTGATGTATTCGTTCGGTTGGTGGATGGTCGCTTCTTCGTCGGGCAGTTCGGGACCGAATCCGCAGCCGCATTTCAGCGCGCGGGCGTAAGTGCCGCCGCCGATCGCGATCGCCTTTTCGTCCTTCCCGAGCGCGGTGTTGTACACCCGCATCAGGGTGGAGATGAGTCTGCCGTTCGGGTCGTTGTAGAGGGGCGCCTGGTCGTGCAGCACTTTATAGGAAACGCCCGCCTTGTCCAGCGCAGACAGGATCTCTTCCTTTTTATGGGTGGCGGGGAAGCGGATGTCCGTGCCGATTGCGAGCTTGCCGTTTTCGAAGCAAGCCACGTCGGGGGACATGGTGAGTCTGCCCGTCTCGTCCTGCATATTTTTCAGACCGAGAACGTCTGCAAAGAGCAGATCGTACGCCTTTTTGCAGCCGCCGTCGAGCGCCGCGAGAAATTTCAGAAGCCCGCCCAGGGCGTTGGCGCCGCATTCGGGGGTGGAGCCGTGCGCCGATTTTCCCGTGACCGTAAGCGTTTTCGTCTCTTCGTCGAAGGCGAAAGAGGTGCCGGGAAAATCGTTTTTATACGTTTTCAGAGCGGCTGCGGCAGAGTCGGTCAGCACCGCCGACGCGCGGTCGCAGACCATATTGACGGCGCTGCCCCCTCCGAGAGAGAGGAAGGGGGGATTTTCGAGCGGGAATTCCGCCGCGAAGTGCAGGATGCCCTTTTCCGCGTAGATGGCGGGGAAGGAGGCGTCGGGGGAGAATCCCTCTTCCGGCATGTGGGCGACCTCGTTGTAGTGGTCGAGACACGCCCAGCCGTTTTCTTCGTTGCAGCCGACGATGAGTTTGATCTTGCGCTTGGGGACGAAACCTTCGTCTTTCAGCGCTTTCAGGCAATAGAGCACCGCGACGGCGGGGCCCTTGTCGTCCATCGTGCCCCTGCCCCAGATCTTGACGCCGGGCACGCCGCCCGCCGAAAGTTCGTCGTTGATCACGGCGGCAAAGGGCGGGAAGCGCCAGCCGCCGCCCGCGGGTACGACGTCGAGATGGACGAGAACGGCGAGTTCTTCTCCTTCGCCGAACACGACCTCCCCGACGTAATTGTCGTAATTGTGCGTTTCAAATCCCATCTCCGAAGCGAGGGAGAGGTAGAAATTCAGGCAGTCCGCCGTCTCCTTGCCGAAGGGATAGGCGCCTTCGGCGGGTTTGAGGGAAGAATCGAAACGGACGGCCTTGCAGACAGAGTCCACGATATCGTTGAAATAACTTTCCATGATGTGCGTCATACAGAACCTCTCGCGTTGGTATTTGCCGCGCATCGCGCGGCGGAAATTTCGCGTTTTTTACCTTATGTATATTATACCGCGGAAGGGGAGCGGATAAACAGAAAAGGGCGAAGAGAGGGAAAAAAACGGAAAAATATTTTTCTTTTCCGTTCCGCCCGTCCTGCCTTTGACTTTTTACCGGAAATATGATATAATAAAATACCGGATTCGGAAAGGAGGGGAAAATCATGCCCGAACACGACGGACACCGCCAAAGGATTTTGGATAAGCTCGATTCGGGCAGCCTGCGCGAACACGAGCTTCTGGAAATACTGCTCTTCAACGCCATTCCCCGCCGAAACACCAACGAGATCGCCCACCGGCTGCTGTCGGCGTTCGGTTCCATCCGCGGCATTTTTTCGGCGACCATGCAGGAGCTGGAGCAGGTGGGCGGCGTGGGCAGGAGCGTTTCGGGCTATCTCCGCTGTATCGGCAAATTTTACGAAGTCTATTACGAAAAGACGGACGAGCGCCTCTTTCCCGAGACGTTCGACCCCGAAACCTTTTCCAAATTCCTTTCCGAAAAATATGCCGGTCTGAACAAAGAAGTGTTGGATTTTTATTTTCTGGACGAGAATTATCGCGTCACGTTCTGCAAGCGCTTCACTTCGGGCAGCTCCCGGCAGGTGGCGGTCGACCCCGATCATCTGACCGAACTTCTGATTTCCGGGAACAAGCCCTACGGCATCGTCGCGGTGCACAACCACCTGAACGGCTCTTTCTTCCCTTCGGCGGCGGACGACGACGCGACCCACCAGTTTCAGCTCATCTGCAGCATTCACAACGTGCGTTTCTGCGATCATTTCATCTATTCGCCCAACGGCGTTTACAGCTATTACCGCGCGGGCAAGATGCAGCGGATCAGCAAGAATTTTTCCATCGGCAGCATTCTGTCGGGGAAAGGGGGCTGAGATGTCGGAAGGGAAAAAACGCCGCGGCGCCGCGGCGTCTCCGGAGCATCCGGAGACGGACGAAAAGATCTTGTCCGAAGCCCGGGCGGAAGGGACGGGAGAGGAGCGGGAAGCGCGGAAAACGCAAAAGAAAAAGAGCGTCCGCGCCCGCTTCCGGCTGTTCCGCTTTTTCGAGAAGCCGGATTTCCGCGTGGAAAAAGAATTTCTCGCCTTCGGGAAGAAATTGCTTTTTACCCTCCTGATCATCGCGGAACTCTTTGTTCTTTTGCAGATGATCCCTTCGGCGTTCCGGGAGGGGCGCTGGGCGGCTCTGGCGGCGACGGTGGGCATCGAAGCGGTCCTCACCGTTTCGGAGGCGGTCAAATTGTTCGCCGTGCGCGGATTCAAAAACAAGATCTGCTGCTATATCATCGATTTCGTGGCGGCCTTTCTCCTGACCGCCGTCACGGGCAGCGTGTACCTTTGCACCCTCTATCTCATCGTCCTGACGGAATTTTACATCAGTTCGGACAAGATGCTCCCTTCGGCGATTTTGTGCGCGGTGTGCATGGTGGTGTACGTCCTCACGCAGGGGGTGTCCTCCTGGTTCCGCCCGACGGGGGCGCAGTCCTTTCTGACGGTGATCGCATTGTCTTTTAACGATCTCGTCGTCATGCTGGTGCATTTTCTGCTCGTCAATTTCTGCGTGCGCTTTTACCGGCAGTACATCCGCCTCACCGCGGCGCTCAAAGAGCTGGACGAGAGCAAGGCGGAGCTGCAAAAGGCGTATGACAATCTCGCGGAGGTGACGGCGCTGGAAGAGCGGCAGCGTATCGCCAGGGACATCCATGACACGGCGGGGCATTCGATCACGACCGTCATCATGCAGACGGAGGCGGCAAAACTCATTATCGACACCCGCCCGGAAGAGGCGAAGAGCAAGATCATCGCCGCCAATCTGCAGGCGAAACACGCGCTGGAAGAGCTTCGGGAAAGCGTGCATCTCCTCTCCGGCGTCTCCGAAAAGGAAACGCTGAAAAGCGCTTTGGAGAGCATCCTGAACGAGTCTTCGGACGGCACGGGCATCCGCATCCGCTCGGACATCGACGACATATCCGTTTCGGACGCCAAGTACCGATTCCTCTGCAACGCGCTCAAAGAGGGGATCTCCAACGGCCTCCGGCACGGCGGCGCCACGGCGTTCTGGTTCGAATTGAAGAGTGCGGGCGGCAAGCTGCGCTTTCTCTTATCGGACAACGGTTCGGGCGTGGCGCTCGACAGTCTGAAAGAGGGATTTGGTCTGTCCGGGCTCTCGGGCAGGGCGGAGAGCTTCGGCGGCGAAGCGTGGTTCGTCTCCGAACCGGAGGAAGGATTTGAAATTCATCTCGTTCTCCCCGCCGATCCCGAACGTCCGGAGGGGATGTGAACGGACGGGCATAGCGGCAGAAGCGAAAAAAGGAAGATACGGAAAAAGGAATATGGACGGAAAAATCAAAGTGATGATCGCGGACGATCAGGTGATTCTCGCGGAGGGGATCCGCAGCGTGCTGGAAACGGATCCGGGAATAGAGGTGACGGGGCTTGCGTTCGACGGGTTCGACACCCTTTCCAAGATGGAGGAAAATACCCCCGACGTGGTGCTGATGGACATCCGCATGCCCAATATGAACGGCGTGGTGGCGACGCAGAGCATCAAGGCAAAATACCCCGACGTCAAAGTGATCATCCTCACCACCTTCGACGACAGCGATTATATTTTGAACGCCATCAACAACGGCGCCAGCGGGTATTTGCTCAAAGACATCGGTTCGACGGCGCTCATCGACGCCGTGAAAAACGCCTATGCGGGGGACACCATTCTGCCCGCCAAAATCGCCCGCCGCATCGCGGACGCGGCAAAGACGGTGGCGAGCGATCGGGAGATCCGCATCAAGCGCGCCTTCGGCATGTCCGACCGCGAAGTGCAGGTCGCGCTCATGCTCTATGAGGGCTTTACCAACCGGCAGATTTCCGCGGCGCTCAAACTCTCGGAGGGGACCACCCGCAATTATATTTCGGCGATCTATATCAAGACGAACAGCGAAAACCGCGCGGGCGCGGTGGCGGCGATCCGGGCGGTGCTGTAAATGCGCCGGGACACCTTTCTTTTCGATCTGGACGGCACCCTTTTGGACACTCTCGACGACCTGACGGCGGCGACCAACGCGGCGCTCCGCGCCTACGGCTGCCCGCCGCGGACGAAGGAAGAGGTGCAGGGCTTCGTCGGCAACGGGATCCGCCTGCTTTTGACGCGCGCCGCGCCGGGCGGGGAGGACAACCCGCATTTCTCGGAGATATACGACTTTTTCAAGACCTATTACGCCGTCCATTGTTTCGACAATACCAAGCCCTATCCCGGCATCCCCGAAATGCTGGCGGGGTTGAAAGATCGCGGCTGTCTCGTCGGCGTCGTGTCCAACAAGGCGGATTTTGCCGTGCAGGAACTCGTCTCCCGCTTTTTTCCGGGGCTGGCGGACGGGGCTGCGGGGGAGGACGAAGAGGGGGGCGTGCGCAAAAAGCCCGCGCCCGATCTCGTGTATTCCGTCCTCAAACGGCTGGGGAGCGACCCTTCGCGCGCGGTGTATGTCGGGGATTCGGAAGTGGACGTGCAGACGGCGGTAAACGCATCCCTGCCCTGCCTGTCCGTGACCTGGGGCTTCAAGACGCGGGAGTTTCTGCTTTCGCACGGGGCGACGGCGCTCGTCTCTTCCCCCGCGGAGATTCTGCGCGCCGCGGAAGAAGAGAGAGGGGAAGGATAAGCGCGCGGAAATTTCCGGAAAAATTTTTGCCGAAAGTATTGACAAATGTGACGGTTTTATGATAAGATGATATTATAAGAAGATATTCGGATACGGAAAATTTTATTCTCAAGGGGATACGTTTATGGATAAAGAAACGATTGCGAAGATCAGAAGGGCAAGGGTCATCCGTCGGGCAAAGCTCGCGGGCGGGCTGGATATCATCGGGATGCTCGTCTGCCTGGTGCTGCTCGCCGGGTATATCGTCTGCGATCTCGTCGCGGTGGAGGGATTGCCCGCGGCGGTCTCCGACATCTGGCTGAAAGTGGAGGACTTCCTCTTTGACGTGTACGGGGGCAAGTTCGGCGATTGGCTGTTTGCGCTTACGGAGAATCCGGCGCTGCCTTACGCGATTCTGCACGGCGTGTTTGCCTTCCTCTTTCTCGTCATGGCGATCGGCGCCTTCCGGCAGTGCAATCACAGCCTGAAAAAGGGCAGCTGCGCCCTTTCGGCGGTTTTGTCCCTGTTGCTTCTGGCGGCGTTCGGTTTCCTGTTCGCCGAGCATTTCATTTGGAAAGAAGTGCTTGCGAAGTGGTATCTTCTCGTTCCCTGCGTGTACTTCTTCGTGCAGATGTGCATCAAGTCCGCGGCTTACGCGAAGGCGTATTGAGCAATGAAACACCCGATTCCGGGAAATGTCATTCGTTTGATTTGTATCTTTCAGAAGCCGGGTCGGGCAGTTGTCTGCCCGGCTCGTTTTTTATATCCCGCGCCGCCTTTACCGAGACAAAAACTTTGCGCTTTTATCGGGAAGGGCAGGGAAAGAAAGGCGAAAAACCGCGGTCGAGAGAGGGTTGCGGGCGCGGCAAAAGTGCTCGATCGGCGCAAAAAAAGTGAAAACGCGATTATTTTTGCGAAAAAGGGGGAATATATCCGTCTGCCTCTTGACAAACGGACGGGAATATAGTATGATAAAATAGCCCGAGAACGGAAATTCCGTTTTGAAAGGTCGGGCGGAGGTCATATGGACACAGTCCCTCTATTTATCGCGATCGTCGTGCTCTTGCTGCTGTCTGCCTTTTTCACCGCGGCGGAAACGGCGTATTCCCGCGCCAACAAGATCCGGCTGAAAAGCATGGAGGCGGAAGGCAAAAAACACGGCAAACCCGTCCGCGCGTTTGCCGAAGAGAAATTCGAACGGCTGAAAATGGCGATTCTCATCGGAGACGCCGTTGCCGATCTCGTCGCGGCGTGCCTTGCGACCGCGGCATTTGAAAGGCTGATCGGAGGCGCTGGCGGCGTCGCCGTCGCGGCGGTTCTCTCCGTCGTCGCCGTGCTTTTGTTGGGCGAAGTTACTCCCCGCTGCATCGCGTCGGCGCATCCCGAGCGGACGTGTTTCCGCATCTGGCCGGTGCTGCGGGTGTTCTATTGGATCTTCACGCCGCTGCGGCTGCTGTTCGACGGATACGCGAAACTGCTCTCCAAGGCTTTCAAGAAGGAAAAGGAGGACGCGGTGACCGAAGAGGAACTGCGCTCCATCGTGGACGAAGCGGAGGAGGACGGGACGCTGAAAGAGGACGAATCGGAGCTCGTCCGTTCGGCGCTGGAATTCGACGACCTCAAAGTGGAGGACATTCTCGTCCCCCGGGTGGACGTCGTCGCCGTGCGCGAGGACAGTCCCATGGAAGAGATCTTGTCCGTATTCCGCGAAAACCGCTATTCCCGCCTGCCCGTCTATCGGGAAAAGATCGACGACGTCGTCGGGCTCATCCACGAACGGGATTTTTACGACGCCTATCTCAAGGGGGAAAAGACGATTGCGCACGCGGTGCAGAACATCGTGTTCACCACCGAATACGCCCGCATTTCCACCCTTCTGAAACAGCTGCAGCGGGAAAAGATACACATGGCGGCGGTTCTGGACGAATACGGCGGACTCGTCGGCATCGTCACGCTCGAAGACATTCTCGAAGAGCTGGTCGGGGAGATCTGGGACGAACACGACAAAGAGGAAGTCCTGTTCGGGAAGATCGCCGACGGCGAATATTGGGTGGACGGCAAGTGCGATCTGGGCGAATTTTTCGCCCTGTACGGGCTGGAAGAAGAGGACGCGGACAGCGACTCCAACACGGTCGGCGGCTGGGTGACCGAACAATACGGCGGCATCCCGCCCGTGGGGGAGATCGTGCGGTATAAATTTCTGGAGATCAAAGTCGTCAAGGCGGCGCGGCAGAAGGTGCTGAAAGTGCTTTCCCGCAGGGTGGAAGCCCCGGACGGCGAAGAGGAGGCGGAGCGTTCCGAGTGACATCCTCTTTCGGAACCCTTCGGCAAAGGCGCTTAAAGTGCGGAAAATACATCAAAACAAAACGGAAACAAAGCGAAAAAGGATCCGGCAAAAAACTCAAAACGAGGTGAAAATATATGGAAAACATTCTGGTAACCGGCGGGAGCGGGTTTATCGGCTCCCACACCGTCGTCGAGCTGCTCAATAAGGGCTACGGCGTCATCGTGATGGACAATCTCAGCAATTCCAGCGAAGAGAGCCTGCGCCGGGTGGAGAAGATCACGGGCAAAAAGGTGAAGTTTTATCAGACGGACATCCGCGACCGCGAAGGCACGGAAAAGATCTTCCGCGAGAACAAGATCGACGCGGTCATCCATTTCGCGGGGCTGAAAGCGGTGGGCGAAAGCTGCCGCATTCCGCTGCAATATTACGAAAACAACATCGGCGGCACCGTCACGCTGCTGGAAGTGATGCAGAAATTCGGCGTCAAAAAGATCATTTTCTCCTCTTCCGCCACCGTCTACGGCACGCCCGAAAAGCTGCCCCTCACGGAGGACTGCCGCACGGGCGGAACCACCAATCCCTACGGCTCCACCAAGTATTTCCTCGAAACTGTCCTCACCGACCTTTATAAGTCGGACAACGAATGGAACGTCATTCTGCTCCGCTATTTCAACCCCGTCGGCGCGCACGAGAGCGGCACGATCGGCGAAGATCCCAAGGGGATTCCCAACAACCTCATGCCCTATGTCGCGCAGGTCGCGTCCGGGAAACTCTCCTGCATCCAGGTGTTCGGCAACGACTACGACACCCCGGACGGAACGGGCGTGCGCGATTATATCCACGTCGTCGATCTCGCGCTCGGGCATATCGCCGCGATCGAGTACTGCCGCGAGCCGGGCGTGCACGTCTACAATCTCGGCACGGGACACGGGTACAGCGTGCTCGACATGATCCACGCCTTCGAAAAGGCGTGCGGCAAGACGCTGCCCTATAAGATCTGTCCCCGCCGTCCCGGCGACATCGCCGCCTGCTATGCCTGCCCCGACAAGGCGGAAAAGGAACTGCACTGGAAGGCGAAATACGGCATCGAAGAGATGTGCGCGTCCCAGTGGAAGTGGCAGAGCAACAACCCCAACGGCTACGAAAAGTAATCTTCCGCCCGACATTTCCCCGGACAAGGTGGTGCGCTCCCGCAGGAGGACGCTCTCCCTGTCCGTGGACGCGTTCGGAAAACTCACCGTCCGCGCCCCGCTTTCGTGCGCAGACGAGTACATCGCCGCCTTTCTGCGCGAAAAATCCGCCTGGATACGCAGACAGAAGGAGAGGGCGGGGCATTCGGGCGTCCGCCTTCCCGGCGAAGAGTTGGACGGGTATCGCTTTCTGCTCATGGGCAGGGAGTGCGTCCTGCGCCTTTATGCGGGGACGCGCATCCGCTTCGACGACGGGACGGGGACGGTATTTCTGCCTGCGGAAAACGCGCGGGAAAGGCTGGTCGGATGGCTGAAAAAGAACGCGAAGCGCATTTTTTCCGCGATCGCCGTCCGCCGGGCGGAGGAGATGGGGACGTCTTTTCCCTCTCTCGCGGTCAATTCCGCCAAGACCCGGTGGGGGTCGTGTTCGTATAACGGCGCCCTGCATTTTTCCTTCCGTCTTTTGTACGCGCCCGCGGCGGTCATCGACTACGTCGTCGTACACGAACTGGCGCACACCTTTCATCGCAACCACAGTTCCGCCTTTTGGGCGACGGTGGAAAGGTACGTGCCCGATTGGCGGGCGAAGCGGGATTGGCTGAAAGAGAAATCCCTCCTCATGGAGGTATTCTGAATTTTCTTTTGCGCGGAATAAATCTGCTTTCGGATCGGATTCGAACGGGGCAGGGGAGAGATGAATATAATTTTATTGCCCGCCTGCGGAATTTTTCCGCGGGCGGGTTTATCGTACGCGGGGACGAAAATTTCCGATTTTTCATATGCTGTCATAAGGGCGGAAGCGCGCCGGGGGAAACCTGCGGGCGCTTTTGTCCGACAAAGACAAAGGAAATTTTTACCGATGAACTTCTGGAATTTTCCGCCCGTCCTGCAGGCGCTGGCGGCGTCCGTCTGCACCTGGCTCCTGACGACGCTGGGCGCGGCGGTCATCTTTTTTGCCGATTCCCCCGACGGGCGTTTTTCCGCGTTTGCGGAGAGCTTCGCCGCGGGCGTCATGTTGGCGGCGTCCTTTTTTTCCCTCCTTCTTCCCGCTTTCGAATACCCCGTTTCCCTCCCGCCCGCCGCCGCGGTGTCTCTCGGTTTTTGCCTGGGCGGAATCGCGGTCGTACTTTCCGATCTTCTCCTTTCCCGCGCCCGAAAAGGCGGGGGCAGGGGAGGGCTGACGTATGCGGCGGTCACGCTGCACAACATTCCGGAGGGGCTTGCGGTCGGCGTCGCCTTCGCGGGCGGCGCGGGGCGTTCCGCCGCCATGCTGGCATTGGGGATCGGCGTGCAGAACCTGCCCGAAGGACTGTGCGTCGCCTGTCCCCTTCGCTCGGGCGGCATGAGCCGCAAAAAGAGCTTTTTTCTCTCCTCCCTCTCGGGCGCGGCGGAGATTCCCGCCGCCGTGATCGGCGCGGCGGCGGCTTCCTTGGCGGGCAGCCTCATGCCCTGGGCGCTGAGTTTCGCCGCGGGGGCGATGGTGGCGGTGACGGCGTCCGAACTCATCCCCGGCGCCTTCGGAAAAAGACGCGGAACGGCGTTTTTCGGGTTGCTCGCCGGCTTCGCGCTGATGATGTTTCTGGACACCGCGCTCGGATGAAGGGCGGGGCAAAAGCGCGAAAAGCGCGCAAATGTGCGGATAAATGCGCGGACAAACGGCAAAAGCCGCCCTCATTCGGTTGCCTTTTTCCTTCTTTTTTGATATAATAAACGGGAAAGACACGGAGGAGGGCGGCTATGGCGAAAATAGCGGTCAAAAAGTTGGACGAACGGGCGGTTTTGCCCAAATACGGCTCGGAATTTGCGGCGGGCGCCGATCTGTACGCGCTGACGGACGGAGAGGTGACTTTTCTGCCGGGCGAAACCAAATTCGTGCATACGGGCATCGCGCTGGAAATCCCCGAAGGCTACGCGGGGCTGGTGTACGCGCGCAGCAGTCTCGCCTGCAAACGGGGTCTTGCCCCCGCCAACAAGGTGGGGGTGATCGATTCCGATTACCGCGGGGAGATCATGGTGGCGCTGCACAATCATTCGGACAAGCCCCAGACGATCGGGAACGGAGAGCGGATCGCCCAGCTCGTCGTGGCGCCCTTCCTGCGCGCGGAATTTTTCCAATCGGAGACGCTCGGAGAGAGCGAGCGGGGCGCGGGCGGATTCGGCAGCACGGGCAGATTCTGACCGAAAAAAGGCGATCGGGCAAATCGGCGTTCAAGGTACGCAAAGAGGTTTTGTTATGTCTATGAGAATGCGCAGAAAGCGCAATTTCGACGCCCGCATGGCGGCATGCGGCGAATATCTGCTCGCGCGGGGCGCGGGCGGCATCCTCAACATGAAAGAGGCGGCGGAAAATTACCGCGACCTCATCGATTTTGAAGGGGCGTTCGGGCGGAAGGCGCCCGTGGAGTTGGAAATCGGGTGCGGCAAGGGGGGCTTTGTCTGCGAATTGGCACAGCGGCATCCCGAAACCGACTATCTCGCGCTCGAAAAGATGAGCAACGTCATTTTAACCCCGCTCGAAGAGGTGAAGAGGTTGGGGATAGAAAACATCCGCTTTCTGAATATCCGCGCCGAGTGCCTGCCCTGCTATATCCCGGAGGGCTCGCTGGATAAGATCTATCTGAATTTTTCCACGCCGCTGCCCAAGCTGGGTTACGCTTCCCAGAGGCTGACACACCGGAATTTTCTGAAAATGTACGAAAAACTCCTGCGCCCGGGCGGATATATCCTGCAAAAGACGGACAACCGCGACTTTTTCGAATTTTCTCTCGGCGAATACGCGGCGTGCGGGTTTGCCGCGGAGGAAGTCAGTTACGACCTGCACAAAGGGGGCAATCCGCCCGACAATATCGTCACCGAGTACGAGCGGCGGTTCGTCGAAGCGGGGCAGCTCATCTGTTTTGCCAAAGTCCGCGTCGGCGCCCTTTGAGGGGGACCGCGCGGCGTTTTCGGAAGAGGAAAAGAGGAAAAAAGGAAAACAGACAAAGATGCACTTTACTTATTTCATGCCCGCAAAAATTCTTTTCGGGCGGGACTGCGTCGCGGAGAACGCTTCCCTGCTCCGTCCTTTCGGAAAAAAGGCGCTCGTCGTGACGGGGAAGAGCTCGGCGAAAAACGGCGCGCTTTCCGACGTCCTTTCCGCCCTGGAGGCGAACGGCCAGAAGGCGTGCGTGTTCGATAAAGTCGTCGCCAATCCCACCCTCGCCTGCGTACAGGCGGGCGCGGAGGAGGCGCGGCGGACGGGCGCGGATTTTGTCGTCGGGATCGGCGGCGGGTCGGCGCTGGACGCCGCCAAGGCGGTGGCGGCGCTCGCATACGAGCCGCGGGCGGACAAAGACGTCTTTTCGGGCGGCTGGACGGGGGCTCTGCCCGTCGCGGCGGTTCCCACGACGGCGGGCACGGGCAGCGAAGTCACCCAATACGCCGTGCTTACGGACGATTTCCGCCGCACCAAGACGAGCATTTCCTCCCCGGCGTTCTTTCCCGGAATCGCCTTTCTGGACGGGAAGTACACGGCGGGGCTGGACAAAAAGATTACGGCGGACACGGCGGCGGACGCCCTGTCGCACGCCGTGGAGGGGATGTTTACGGTTAAGTCCACGCCCGTGAGCGATCTCGCCGCGCTGGAAAGTATCCGCATTCTGTTCCGGATTTTCCCGAAGATAGAGGCGGGAAGCCTTGCCGACGGGGACAGGGAGGAACTGCTGTACGCCTCCATGCTCGCGGGGACGGTCATCGCCCAATCGGGTACGACGGCGGTGCACGCGATGGGGTATCCGCTCACCTATTATAAGGGCACGCCGCACGGAGAGGCGAACGGCGTTCTGCTCGGCGAGATGCTGGCGCTGTGCGAAGAGCGCCTGCCCGAAAGGACGGAGCGGATTTTGCGGGCGGCGGGCACGAAGGACGTCGCGGCGTTCAAAGGGGCGCTTTCCCGGCTCCTGCGCGGGCACGCGCGTTACGAAAAATCCGATCTGGAAAGATGGGCGGAAGAGGCGTCGGAAAATCCCAAGCTCGCGGGCGTGACCTATCGCCCGGACAAAGAGGACATTTTAAGGATGTATCTCGGCAGCGACATTCTCGCGGAAGGAGCGAATCCGGAAAGATGAAAGCGGTCATATTCGACGTGGACGGAACCCTCTGGGATTCGTCGGAAAGCGTCCTCAAAGCCTGGAACGGCGTCTTTGCAAAGCGGGGGCTGCCCTTGCGGACGCTCGCGGACATACACGCCTGCATGGGGCTTACCCGGGAGAAGATAGAGGAGAAGTTCTTTTCCGGCATGCCGCGGGAAGCGCGGGACGAAATCGTCACCGAATGCCTGAAAACGCAGGAGGGGATTCTCGAAAGGGAGGGCGGCAGACTGTATCCGGGCGTGAAAGAGACGCTGCCCCTCCTGGCGGCGCGGTACGAGTTGTACATCGTCAGCAACTGCGAGAGCGGCTATATCGAGAACATGCTCTCTTTCTGCGGGCTGGAAGCGCATTTCAAGGGATTTTTGTGCGCGGGGGATACGGGCAGGCCGAAGGGGGAGAATCTGAAGATCCTCCGGGAGAGATACGGCCTGACCGACTGCGTCTATGTCGGCGACACCCATACGGACGAACTCGCCTGCCGGTTTGCGGAAATTCCCTTTGTCTGGGTTTCTTACGGATTCGGAAAAGCGGAGGCTCCCGCGGCGGAACTCGGCGATTTCCGGCAGATTTCGGGCGCTTTGGAGAAACTTTGAGAAAAAAATTCGTCTCCGGAAAAATTTTTTCAAAAATTTTCCGTTCAGCTATTGAAAAAGACGGCAATGTATGTTATAATAAATATATCATAATTATAATATCCCCGATTCGGGCTCTTTAAGTCCGAAAGGCAAGGAGGAACATCATGGAATATCGGGTGGAAGGCGAAATGCCGGAAAGGGCAGCCGAAGAAGTATCTTCGGAACCTGCGTGCGAACTGACGGCGATGCAGAAGGCGTGGAAAATGCTCCGCGAAGCGAAGAAGAACGTCCGCGTGGCGGTGATTCTTCCGCCCGCGGTGCGCACGGCGATCGGCGAATATTTCGGGCTCGCCCGCGGCGAAGACGCATTCGGCAAGGTCGCGGCTGCTTTTCGCATGATCGGCGCGGACGTCGTCGCGGACGGCGCTCTCGCGGTCGATTATGCCCTTTCGGAAGCGGTGCAGGCGTATCTGACGCGCAGGGAAGAGGACAATCTGCCCCTGATCGTCGCCCCGCACGCGCAGGCGGCGGAGATCGGGGAGAGATACCCCGGCCTTCGGGAAAAGGTGTACGGCTTCGCGCCGGCCCTGACGCTGGCGGCGCTGCTGCGCAAATATTATAACGCCATCGGCGACGGGAAAAAGACCCGCGTCATCGTCGTCGCGCCCGCGGAAGTGGAGACGGACGAAGAAGTGCTCGTCCTGACCACCCGCGAAGCGGCGGTCATGCTGCAAAGCGCAGGCATCAACGTGCGGATGCTGAAAAGCTCGGGCGCGGACGTTCCCTTTGTCAAATATTCGGGCGCGGGCGTGCTGCCCGCCGTGTCGGGCGGCCTTTCGGAGGCGTTCGTCCGCTATCTCTTGCCCGAAAAGGCGGAAGAACAGTTTAAGAAGCTGGAGTACAGCGGTCTTCGCGGCAGGAAGAATTTCCGGGAAGCGAAGATCATCGCCGGCGGCGAAACGCTCAGTATCGCGGTGGCATGCGGGGAAGAGGGCGTCGAAGCGCTCGCCGCAAAGATCGCGGAAGGGAAGGCGTATGATTTCGCGGAAGTCTCTGCCTGCGCGGGCGGCTGCGTCGCGGAAAACGGACAGCCTTTCGCCGACGAAATGACCGAAAAACTCCGCGCCGAGGGGATTTATCGTCTGGACAGGCATTGCGATATGAAATCGGCGGATCAGAACGACGCCGTCGCCTGGCTGGAAAGCCTTGCCGCCGCCGAACCTGTTCCCGAACCTGCAGAACCCGTTTACGAAGAAGAACCCGAACCCGTCGTCGAAATTGTCGAAGAACCTGTCGAAGAAGTTATCGAATCGGTCGAAGAGCCTGTCGAAGAAGTAGCCGAAACGGCAGAAGAACCGATTGAAGAAGTTACCGAAGCGGCGGAAGAACCCGTTGAAGAAGTTACCGAAACAGCAGAAGAACCGGTTGAGGAAGTAGCCGAAGCGGCGGAAGAACCCGTCGTAGAAGTGGCTGAAACGACGGAAGAGCCTGTTGAAGAGGTTACCGAAACAGCAGAAGAGCCTGTTGAAGAGGTTACCGAAACGACGGAAGAACCTGTTGAGGAAGTTGCCGAAACGACGGAAGAGCCGGTTGAAGATGTTGCCGAAGCGGCGGAAGAACCCGTCGAAGAAGTAGCTGAAACGATTGAAGAGCCTGTTGAAGAAGTAGCTGAAACGATTGAAGAGCCGGTTGAAGATGTTGTCGAAGCGGCGGAAGAGTCTGTTGAAGAGGCTACCGAACCGGTCGAAGAAGTTACCGAAGCCGCGGAAGAACCGATTGAGGAAGTAGCTGAACCGGTTGAAGAGCCGGTTGAGGAAGTAGCTGAAACGGTCGAAGAACCGATTGAGGAAGTTGCCGAAACGACGGAAGAACCGGTCGAAGAAG
>DVGN01000020.1 GCA_018712725.1 Candidatus Scatosoma pullicola | reverse complement strand
GAGGAAGAAGGGGGGGGATTCGGTCGGCGTTTCGGGCAATCGGGAGAGATTTTTCCGACTTTTGCGAAAAATCGCCGCCGGAATTCTTTACTATTTGCAAAAAGTATGTTATAATATAACCGCCGAAACGGCAATCAATGAAACGGAGGTAAACAAACATGGCACACAAAATCACGGACGAATGCGTAGCGTGCGGCGCTTGCGCGGATACCTGCCCCGTGGGAGCCATTTCCCTCGGCGATGCGGGCATTTATGTGGTCGATCAGGACGCCTGCGTGGACTGCGGTGCGTGCGAGGACGGATGCCCGACCGGCGCCATCAAAGCGGAATAATCGCGGGAATGACGGACTTCGGACGATGAAACGGCGCGGGTGATCCCCTGCGCCGTTTTTGCCGCCTTTTGGCGCGGCGGGCTGTGCGCTTTTTTACCGCTCTTTGCCCGTCGCAAAGGGCAGGCATTTGACAAAACGGGAGGGGCAGGGCTGCGATGACGGAAAATATTTCCCTTGCGGAGACGGAACGGGCGGAAGAACTGCTCGTCGGCGGGTTCAGGGTGGTGCAGGACGTCAATCTGTACCGCTTTACATCCGATTCCGTCCTCTTGTCCCGCTTCGCGCGGGCGAAAAAGGGGGACGAAGTCGCCGATTTCTGTTCGGGCTGCGGCATCGTCGCCTTTCATTTTTACGCCCTGCATCCGGAACTGAAAGGGCATTTCACCCTGTTCGAAATGCAGGAATCCCTTTCCCGGCTCGCGGAAAAGACGATCGCGCTCAACGGCTGGGAGAACTTTTCCGCCGTCTGCATGAAAATACAGGATCTGGGGGCGGAGTACCGCGGGAAATTCTCCCTCGTCCTCTGCAATCCGCCCTATGAGCGGGGCGGGCCGGAAAACGACGACCCGCACAAGGCGCTCTGCCGCAGGGAAATTTCCGTCTGCCTCCAAGACATCGCCTCTTCGGCGGCGTTTGCGCTGCGGCAGGGGGGCAGGATATGTCTCGTCAATCGGGCGGACAGGCTGGCGGAGGTGTGCTATACCTTCCGGGCGGCGGGCATCGAGATCAAGCGGGTGCAATTCGTCGCGGGGCGGGCGGGGACAAAGCCCTACCTGCTGCTCGCGGAAGGGGTGAAGGGCGGAAATCCGGGTACGGAAATCCTGCCCGCGCTCTCCAACGAAGGGAGCGTCGGCGGCACGCTGTGAGGGGCGGGGGATTTCTTGTGGCGTTTTTGTGCAAAAGTTGTCGGCGCAATCCCCGCATCGTGGCTCTTTTGTCCAAGGAGCGGCGGCGCAAGCCTTTGGCTTGCCGGGGAACAATACGGACGGTCGTCCGGGAGGTCGGAATATGAAATTTGCGTTTCTCATCATGGGGTTCGCCCCCGAACGGGCGGAGATCGCCCAAGGAAAGGCCTGCATCGTCGGCGTTTCCTCTCTGGAAGAGGCGTGCGATGCCGCCCGGGAATTGGTCGCCGGAGGGGTCGGGTGCGTCGAACTGTGCGGGGCGTTCGGAAAAGAGGGCGCCCGCGCCGTCATCCAAGCCACCGGCGGGAAAATCCCCGTCGGATACGTTGCGCACCTGCCCGAGCAGGACGAACTGTATCGGCAGGTATTCGGCGAGTAAGTTTCCCGTGAAACGAAAAAATTGCCGGAAAACGTCGGACGCCGCGGGAACAGCCCCGGCGGGCGCGGAGCGGCGGGAAAGGGAAAAAGCGGAAAAGACAAATTCGGGAGGAGTTATGGTTGCATTTGTGGCGACGCCGATCGGGAATCTGAAAGACATCACGCTGCGGGCGATAGAGACGCTGAAAGAGGCGGACGTCGTCTTTTGTGAGGACACCCGGCACACGCTGGGGCTTCTCAACGCCTACGAAATCAAAAAGCCGCTCTTCGCCTGCCATAAATTCAACGAGCGGGAGGCGGCGGAAAAGATTCTCGCCCTTTCCCGGGAGGGGAAAAAGGTGGCGGTCGTGTCGGACGCGGGCACGCCCGTCGTTTCCGATCCCGGAAATCTCGTCTGCCGTACCCTGCGGGAGGCGGGGGAGGAATACACTTTAATTCCCGGTCCTGCGGCGTTCGTCGCAGCCCTGGTGCTTTCTTCCCTGCCCGCCGACCGGTTTGCCTTTCTCGGATTTCTGCCCGATAAGGGGAAGGAGCGGAAGGCGGTTTTGGAAAAATATGCCGCTTTGGACATGACGCTCATTTTCCACGCCGCGCCGCAGGACGTGGACGGGTATATCCGGGATATGTTCTCCGCCTTCGGCGACCGCCGGGCGGCGGCGGTTCGGGAGATCACCAAAATTCATGAGGAGAGCGTCCTCTTCCGGCTGTCCGAAGGGCTGCCCGGCGAAAAGCGGGGGGAATACGTGCTCGTCGTCGAAGGGGCGAAGGAGGGGGAGAACCCCTTGAACGCCCTCTCCGAAAGGGAGCATATCCTGCATTATATGCGCGCGGGGCTGGACAAAAAAGAGGCGCTGAAACGCGCCGCCCGCGACCGCGGGGTGTCCAAATCCGAACTTTATCCCTTTTCCGTGGATTTGTAAAATGCGTCCCGAAAGGCAAAAGGAAGGGGCAGGGTTGCGGCGAGCGCGATTCTGCCCCTTTTTGATGCGCCAAACGGGAGAACGGGCGTTTACAATCCCTCAGTCGGCTGTCGCCTTGGCTCCCTTTGCACAAGGGAGCTATGATGTGGGCGGGTTTGCGCCGACAGCTTTTGCGCAAGGGAGCCAAGGTGTGGCGGGTGCGGCGTTGCCTCCTACCAATCATACCTCCCCTTATGGTAAGGGCGTGTCCCCCCACACCACCATGCCTCCCCTTTTGGAAAGGGGAGGTGTTGCGCCCACCTTATGCCTCCCCTTTTGGAAAGGGGAGGTGGCACGAAGTGCGGAGGGGATAAGAAGTTTGGTTTTGATAAAGAAAATCGGAAAACAGGGCGGGCAGGGGAGAGACGACGGCGATTTCGGAGGAGACTTGCAATATATAAAGAGAAAGCGTATTGCCATATATATAGTTGTCGCGCGCATGAAAAGGCGCAATAAAGAAAAAACCGACCCTGCCGATTTCGGACAGAGCCGGTTTTTTTCGCGATTCCCGGTTTTACAGTTCCAGTACTTTTCCCCGAAGAAGCAAAAAGATGATGTCGAGAATCCAGAAGATCGCCGCGCCGGCGAAGATCCAGATGATGCCGAGGATGATATTCAGGAGCGTGCCCTTGCAGATGCGGTAAATCCCGTAGAAAATACCGTCCAGGACGGGCAGCGCCAGAATGATCTTCACCAGCAGGGGGAGAGAATCGATCCACTTTCTGTAAGTAGCCATACAAAACCTCCGTTTTTGGGCGCGCAAGCCGCGTGCCCGACTTATCCTATTTATAGTATAAGCCATTTTATGCCGATTGTCAACCCCTTCGGCAAAAAAGCGGAAAATTCAGCGGGAAAGGCGTTCCGGCGCCCGATTTTGCTCCGTTTTGCCGGCCCTCTTTTTGCCGGTTATTCGATGCGGGTGCACTTCCAGCCCTCCGTCGAAACGGGCTCGCCGTCGAGAAAGCGGAGGAAGATCTGGCGCACCTCTTCGAATCTCTGCGTGTCGCGGAAGTAAAGTTCGAGTACGTCGCCGCTGTATCTGGACACGTTCAGCCGGAAGAGGTTCCTTTTGACCTTGCGGGAAAAGAGAGATCGGGTGAGAAGGTGAAACACCCCCACCTCTTGGACGTCGTTCACGGGGGGAGAGGCGTAGACGGAGAGGTCGGCGCGCTCCTTTTCCTCCCTTTCGTATGCCCCGCGCAGCATTTCCAGCCGTTCGTCCAGATCTTCCCGCCGCAAAAGCACCCGGCAGTATTTTTCGAGCTCCCTTTTGTCGGCGGCGTTCAGGCCGATCGCCTCCGTATCATAATAAAAAGTGATTCCCGTCATTTTTTATTCCCCGGATCTGTTCCTGTCCCCCTTGTCGTCCTTGCCGTCCCTGCCGTCTTCGCCGAGATGGAGATCGGACAGGTCGTCGTGCCGGGCGCGGCGGTCGTCCTCTTCCTGTTTCTGCTTGCACAGGAGCATGAGCCCGAAAAAGAGAAACGCCCCCATGGCGCACAGGATCGCCGCCGTCCAGGAATGCAGCGCCCCCACGGGGATGACCAGGGCGATAAATATCGCCGATATGACCGTAAACACGATTCGCAGCGTCTTCAAAGTATTTCTCCTCCTGTCTTT
Source organism: Candidatus Scatosoma pullicola (assembly GCA_018712725.1). GTDB lineage: Bacteria > Bacillota > Clostridia > Christensenellales > Borkfalkiaceae > Scatosoma > Scatosoma pullicola. The sequence continues at coordinate 351 of DVGN01000020.1, read as the reverse complement.
ATTGTAACACGGATCGCGCGGTCAAGTCAAGGGAAAAGGGCAGGAGCCGAAAAAAGAGGCGGCATGGCGTTCTGCCGTTTTCCGTTCGGAAAGACGGGGAGTCCCCCCATGCCTCCCCTTTTGGAAAGGGGAGGTGGTGTGAAGCACCGGAGGGGATAAAAAGTCCGTTTTCGATATAGCAAATTGAAACGTCAAAATCAATCCGCAAAAAGTGCGTCACTTGTTATCTTTTTTTGCCCATACGAAATGCGGAGCAGTTTCGGGCGTGATTCATCGGACGGATGCTGTGTCGCCTTTGCGCAGTCCTTAGGTCATGTACTTATTGCGTACACTCCCGTCGGACTTTACGCA
>DVGN01000002.1 GCA_018712725.1 Candidatus Scatosoma pullicola | reverse complement strand
GTGGAGACGCAGCCGGACACGGCGGCGGGGGAATACACGGGCATCTGCACCGTGACGGTGGACGGAAAGGCTTATACGCTTCCCGTCAGCGTCACCGTCTGGAATTTCGCCATCTCCGAAGAGGTGCATACCCAAAGTTTATTCCAGATATGGCAGGACGAACTGATGAACGGCGAACTCGACAGCTCGGACGAGATGTACGAAGTCTATTACGACAAGCTCGCCGACTACCGCGTTTCCGCCACCAATCTGCCGGGGGACGACACGCTCGAGGGATTTGTGGCGGCGGCGCAGGAGGCGGCGGAAGATCCGAGGATTTCGGCGTTTGCCATGCCCTATACCTCCGTCTATATCGAGGGTGTGGGGTCGGACATCGACTACGACATGACCGAGCGCTATCTGAAAGGACTGATCTACGCCAGCACGGAAGAGGTCAACCTGCTCGATAAGATGGTGTACTATTTCGGCGCCCTCATCGACGAGCCGCAGTACACCAATTCCTACGACGTGGCGGGGCGCATTTTCGACGGCATCAACGCCTTGGAGGAGAAGATCGCCGCCGATCTCGACGAAGAGGGATTTTTCGACGACAAGAGCACGGAATTCCGCGAACATATGCTGGATACCCTGCTCAATATCCCCAACATCCTCACCACCTATCATACCCCCGAATATTTCGACGATGCGGAACTGACCTATTGTCCGCTCTTCAACGAGTTTGACGGCGAAGAGAACATGGCGGTCTATCAGCAGTGCAAAGAGGCAAACGGGAGCATCTGGTGGTACGGGTGCATGGGACCCTGCCATCCCTATCCTTCCTATCATCAGGACGACAATCTGCTCGGCGCCCGCATTCTCGGCATCATGCAGTTCGATTACGGCATCGACGGCAATCTGTACTGGGCGGTCAACTGTTACAGCAAACAGACGTCGGGGACGGGGGACGCGCTGCGCCCCGCCGATCCCTACGAAGACGCTTCCCGCTGGTTCCCCGACTGGCCCACGAGCGGCGAAGGCTATCTCTTCTATCCGGGGCTGGATTACGGACTCGATGAGCCGGTGGCGTCGCTGCGCCTGGAATCCGTCCGGGACGGCATGGAGGATTACGAGTATCTCTATGAACTCGATCGCCTTACCGAAGGGTTGTCCGGCTATTACGGGACGGAGATCACGACGGACGCCATGGTCTCCAACCTGTACGACCGGCTGTATCACGGCGTGCAGTATATCCCGGACAACGAGAATTTCCTCGAAGTGCGGCGGGAGCTGGCGTCCCTGATCGAACAGTGCGGCGCGGACAACAAGCTCGTCCTCAACGGCATCGAATACGCGGGCGACAGCGCGACGCTGCGGTTCCTCGCGGCGGAGGGCTATTCCGTGACGGTGAACGGCGAAGCGGTGAGCGGAAACGTGCAGGGCAGCGGCAGGAGCTATGTCTATACGATGCGCATGGATCAGCCCTCCAACTCCTTCGAGATCGCTTTGACCAAGGACGGAAAGACGACGGAGGTTTCCGTGTTCGCGGGCGGCAGGACGGAGATCGTGTCCACGCTCGACGAAGAAGGGGATACGGCGATCCTGCATCCCAACGATCCCGCCGTGGAGATTTCCCATAACGCCGATCCGGCATATGCGGTTTCGGGCGGCTCGGCAAAGGCGGTGATCGAGAGCAGATTTGATCCCGACAATCCGCTGGCGACGCTGACGTACAATCCGCAGATTTCTTTCTCGCTGAAAGAGCTGGGTCTGGAAATCGACAAGTTGGACGGATTCATCTTCAACGTATATAACGCCGGGGAGACGGACGTTCCCCTGCGCGTGATGCTCGGCGCCAAGGGGAGCGAATATCAGCTTGCGGAATACACGCTGCGCAAAGGGCAGTGGACTTCGGTGCGGCTGGACAGTCTGTATCTCACCAATTGGAGCAGCCTGGCTTCGGCGACGGAGATCATTCTCGAATTCAACAACACCGTGGACAATCTCAACAAAGAGGCGATGCCGCTGCAGGTACTCTATTTCGACGACGTCATATACAGCGAAAAAACGGAATAAAGGATGAGGAGGAAAGAATCATGAAAATGAAGACGGCGGGAATTTTTCTTGCATTGTCGGTTGCGGGCGCTGCGGTGTTCGGCGGTTGCGGCGGGGGCGGGACGTCCGCCTCCGACGCCGGAGAGCAGGCGCAGACGCCGGGCAGAGTGCTGCTCAGCGGCTTTTCGGAATTCCGGGAGCTCAGGACCTTCAAATTCAGCGGTTATTTCGACAAAGCCGAAATCAACGAAGAGAAAGCATATGTCACCGAAGGGACGGCGTCCGTCAAACTGACGGTGGACGGCGGTCTGGGCGGCATTCCCGAATTCAGCATCTATACGGACACCAAATACAACACCAAGAGCGACTGGACGGACGTACAGGCGATTTCCGCTGACGTGTTCAACGCGGACGACGAAGCGCATTCGATGTGGGTATCCTTCATGACCCGGGAATCGGGCGCGACGCGGGCGGAATATGTCGAAAAGGAATATACGCTGGCGCCGGGGTATAACCTCATTACCTATGTCATCGACCGGGAGGTCGCCGATCGGATCTGTTATCTGGACAAAGTAGAATACGTCAATTTCCGTTTCGAAAACGGGCACGACGATCCCTATATCCTGTATATGGACAATTTGCAGGCGCACCTGACGGACGAGCCGATCGGGGAGATGGAAAAGACTTACGACGAAGGGGAGCTTCTCTTTTTCGACGACCCCGTCGACCGTTATTTTGCCTCCGCGACGACCATCCGCGCGATGGCGACGGAAGCGGCGACGCTGTCGATGTGCCGCGATCCCAAGTATATCAAGAGCGGGAACGGCTCTTTGCAGGCGACGGTGGTGGTCGACCCCGCAGGATTGGCGACCCATTCCCCCGCCATAACCATCAGCGGCGAACCGGTGACCCGGGTGGATTTCTCGCAGTATTCCAAAGTGCTGTTCAGTGTGATGACGGACGCCGATCTGCCCGCAAACAACATGATGGTGGAATTTTTCGACGTCAACGGGGTGTTCCTCAACGCGATCGACGACATCCGCGCGCAGATCGGCTGGGGCACGATCATCGAAGCGGGCAAGTGGTATACGCTGGAAGTGGATATTCAGAAGCTCGTGGACGCGGGGCTGGACGTGACGAAGATCGACCGCATCAATTTCTATTATCAGCACGTCATGAGCGGAGAGCCTTTTTCCTGGTACTTTGACGAATTTACGCTCGTAAAATAAACAGATAAGGAGACGAAAATGAAAAAAACGGGAGCTTTGGCAGGTCTTGTCGCCGCTTTTGCGGCTTTGGGGTTGGCGGCGTGCAACGTGTCCGTCGACGGGGACAGCGGCAGCGGTTCGGGCGGATCCGTCACCCTCGATTTCGAGGTGGCCGCAGAACTGACGGCGGAGGTGGGAAATTATTTTTCCGTACCCGACGCGAATTGCATCGATTCGGCGGGCAATATGTATTTTCCCAAAGTGCAGGTGCTGAACGCGGCGGGGGAAGAGGTGCTCGTCGAGGACAGCCGTTTCTTCGTGTTGGACGTCGGGGAGTACCGCATCCGCTATTCGGTGGAATTTGACGGGGAGGAGATCGTCAAAGAGACGATCGTCCGCTCTTCGGATACCGCGCAGCCCGTCATTGAACTGGAACGGGCGGAAGTTTATACCCCCCAGGGGAGCGAATACATCATTCCCGAGGCGGAATATTCGGACAATTATACGCCTGTTTCCGATCTGAAAACGGGGGTGAACGTCACGTTCGGCGGCGAGACCGTGGACGTGGAGGACGGAAAATTCTCCCTTTCGGAAGCGGGGGAATACGTCGTCGAATACACGGCGGAAGACGGGGCGGGCAACGTCGGAAGCGCGCGGCTCACCGTCAACAGCTTTGCGCGGGAAGAGGGGAATTTGTCCTATTTCAACCGCGAATTCGGCGCGGAAAATACCGAGATATTCATCGGTCTGGGAGCGGTTTCCCCTTCGCAGGAAAAGACGATCCCCGGAGAGGATTACGCGCTGAAATACGAAGTGGCGGAGGGCGCCGCGGCGGCCGGTGCGGTCGGCGGGTTCTATCTCGATCCGTACATTACGGATATTTCTGAATACGAATATCTGTATTTCTGGGCGTATACCGACCAGGCGGACGTGGGGATCACCTTCAACAACGTATGGAGCAGCCATCGACTGACGGCGGGGATTTGGACGAAGATCGTTCTGACCCGCAATGCGGACGGGACGAATTATACGACGCCCTGGGGCACCAACGTATTCAATTACGACGGTTCTTCGGCGGTGACCCCGGACGATATGAACGACTTCCTCCTCATGGTCTATCTTCCCGGCGTGCAGACCGATCTTTATCTCTCGGCGATCCGGGGGACGAACGAAATGGTTTCGGCGGAAGTGGCAATGCCCGAAGTATGCGGCGCGGGCGAATCGCTCGCCATTCCTCAGGCCGAAGTGCCGGGGGCGGAAACCATCACGCAGAAAGTATATGTGATGGCGGACGGCAAACCTCAGGAAGTGACGGGTGGAAGCTATACGTTTGCGGAAGAGGGAGAATATACCTTTATCTTCGAAGTGACGGCGGACGGGAAACTCGTCGATTCCGTGCAGAAGGCGGTGCGTTGCTATACGGAGGAAGAGGGGAATCTTACCTATTTCAACCGCGAGTTCGGAACGGACGGACTTCGTCCGCAGATCGGCTATGAATTTTTGAGTTCGACGCAGGAAAAGGCGCTTCCGGGAGAAGACTATGCCCTCAAATACGAAGCGGCGGCAAACGCCGGCGTGACGGGCGGGTTTTATCTCAATCCGTACATCAGGGATATTTCGGGATATAAATACCTGTATTTTTGGGTATATACGGACCTGGAGGACATCGGCGTCACCTTCAACAACATCTGGAGCGGGAACCGCCTGACGGCGGGGGTATGGACGAGAATCGTCCTCACCCGGACTGAGGACGGAACGAACTACACGACGCCTTGGGGGACGAACGTGTTCAATTACGATGGTTCGACGACGGCGACGCCGACGGATATGGCCGATTTCCTGTTCATGGTCTATCATCCGCAGGACGGCGCGGGGGCGACCACCCTCTATATCTCGACGATACGGATGACAAACGAATATCCGTTGGTCGCGGCGCAGCCGGAAGAGGGAAATCTCGCCTATTTCGACGAGAGTTTCGGGGCGGACTCTTTAAGGCCTCAGCTCGGGAACGAAGTGCTTTCCGCTTCGCAGGAAAAAACGCTTCCCGGGGAGGATTATTCGTTGAAATTTGAGGCGCCGGCGCAGATTTGGCCGACGAGCGGCTTCTATTTTGATTCCTATATCAAGGACATTTCGGGATATCAGTATCTGTATTTCTGGGTATATACCGACCAGAGCGACGTGGGGCTTACGTTCAATAATCAATGGAGCGGGTATAAATTTACGCCCGGAGAATGGACACAGGTGGTACTGACGCGGAATGCGGACGGCAGCAATTACACGACGCCCTGGGGCTCGAGCGTGTTTGCGCCCGGGGATACGGTCACGCCGCAGAACATGACGAATTTTCTCGTCATGGTGTATCAGCCGGAGGGCGGGGCGTCGCCCGTGACGGTCTATTTTTCGACGATACGGGCGACGAACGAACTTCCGCCCGATACGCCGGGGGCGCCTGAAACGGAGGAACAGAACGCGGCTGCCGCGGCGGAATATGCCGCGCTGCCCGCGGAGACGAAGAAACGGGTCTGACGGACGGGAGCCGGGGACGGCAGTTTGTCCGCCCCCGGCGGATCGGGAGAACAAGGAATATGAAGAGATTCGGAGTGTTGCTGGATTGTTCCCGCAACGCGGTCATGAAGCCGGAAGAGGTGAAGAAACTCATTCTTTTCCTCGAAAAAGCGGGGTATAACTGCCTCGAATTGTACACGGAAGATACTTACGAATTGGAGGGTGAACCCCGTTTCGGTTATCTGCGCGGCAGGTATACCAAAGCGGAACTCAAAGAGCTTGACGCCTTCGGAAAAGAACACGGCGTCGAACTCATTCCCTGCATCGAAACGCTGGGGCATCTCGAAAAGATTTTCGAATGGAAGGAATACGCCGGCATCTGCGACTGCGGCGGCGTCTTGCTGGCGGGCGAAGAAAAGAGTTATCGGCTTATCGAAAAGATGTTTGCGGCATGTGCGGAATGCTTTTCTTCCCGGACGATCAATATCGGCATGGACGAAGCGCACGGACTGGGATTGGGGCAATATCTTTTCCGGCACGGCTATGAGGACCGCTTCGGCATCTTTCTCGGACATCTGAAAAGGGTATCGGAGATCGCCTTGAAATACGGGTTTACGCCCGTGATCTGGTCGGATATGTTCTTCCGCATCGCCTTCGGGGGAGAATATGTCTGCGAAGAGGGGGAGATCCCCGCCGAAATCGCGGAAAAAGTGCCGGAAAACGTACAGCTCGCCTATTGGGACTATTTTTCCTTCCGGGAAAGCACTTATACAAATATGCTGCAAAAACACCGCGCGTTTCACCGTCCCGTATGGTTTGCCGGCTCGGCGGTCAAGTGCTGCGGATTTCATTCGGCAAACGACGTCTCGCTCGACCGATTGGGAAAATCCATCCGCGCCTGCCTGAAAGAGGGGGTGGATAATATCCTCATCACCCTTTGGGGGGACGGGGGCAACGAAAGCCCCGCTGCGGCGGTGCTTCCTTCCCTGGTATATGCGTCTGAGTGCGTGAAGGGCAATTTCGACGTCGGAAATGCCGCCCGGAAATTCCGGGAAATTTTTTGGGAAAAGTGGGAGGATTTTCTGCTTTGCGATCTTTCCGAAACGTCTCTTCCGCGGGAGGACGACATCGGGACGGGCGCCAAAGAAATGCTCTATTCTGACTATTTTTGCGGAAGAATGCATGAATATATATCCGATTCGGGGGAGGAGCGGGCGGCTTTTTCCCGATATGCCGAAAAGTTCGACGAAGCGGCGGCGGAAAGCGGCGGCTATAAAGAGATGTTCCGCTTTTACGGAGATCTCTGTCGCGCGCTCGCGGTAAAATACGATCTGGGCAGGCGCACCCGCAAATTTTATCGGGCGGGGGATACCGCCGCGCTGCGCGCCCTGCTGCCCGAATACGACGAGGCGGAAAAGAGGCTGGAAAAACTGCTGCGGTCTTTTGAAGAGATGTGGTTCCGGTTTAACAAGCCCCACGGCTTTGAAGTGCATGAAATACGCATCGGCGGGGTCATCGCCAGGACGAAGAGCTGTCGCAGGCGCCTTGCGGCTTATCTGGCGGGCGGAGAGCGCATTTCCGAACTGGAAGAGGATTTTCTTCCCCCGCCGGAGGGATGTCCGGAAGGGTGTCGTCCGTACAGCAATATGTACAGCAGGATCGCCACGGTGAATTCCATTTGACTAAAAAAACATAAAACGATTGTCCGGGAAGAATTTTCCCAAAGGAGAGAAGGATGAAACGGAAACTGAGGATCGGCGTCGCCGGTCTCGGACAGAGGGGATACGGATTGCTGCACACGATCATCGCCTGCGAAGACGGGGAGGTGGCTGCGGTCTGCGACGTCTATGACGACAGATTGCAGCGCGCCGCGGACGAGACGGAAAAGCTCACGGGAAAACGTCCCGTCGTCTGTCCCGATTTCGGGGATATGCTTTCGGAAAAGAGCGTGGACGCGATTTTGGTCGCTTCTTCGTGGGACGCCCATATCGGCATGGCGATCGAGAGCATGAAGGCGGGCAAGATCACCGCCCTCGAAGTGGGAGGCGCTTATGACACGGAGTCCTGCTGGGATCTGGTACGCGCCTATGAAGAGACCAAAACGCCGTTCATGTTTTTGGAAAACTGCTGTTACGACGGGTTCGAGCTGCTTTCCACGACGCTTGCGCGCAGGGGGATGCTCGGCGAGATCGTCTATTGTCACGGCGCTTACGGTCACGACCTTCGCGACGAGATCCTCGGAGGCGCCGTCAACAGGCATTACCGGCTGGAAGAATATAAAAGGCGGAACTGCGAAAATTATCCCACGCACGAACTCGGCCCCATTGCCAAACTTTTGGACATCAACCGCGGGAACAAACTGGTCTCCCTCGTTTCCGTCGCCTCCAAATCCGCGGGGCTGGAAGCGTTCACGAGGGACGGGCGCAATCCCGACAAAAGGCTGGAAGGGATGCGTTTCGCGCAGGGGGACATCGTCAGCACCATCCTTACCTGCACGGGCGGGGAAACGATTACCATGACGCTCGATACAACCCTGCCCCGCTTCTATTCCCGGGAATTCACCGTGCGCGGCACCAAGGGACTGTGCATGCAGGACGCTTATATGGTGCTTATCGACGGGAAGGACGAATTTCATTTTTCGGACGTTCCCAACGATATTCTCAAAAAATACCTCAACAACGCGAAGGATTACGAAAAGTATCTTCCCGACATCTGGCGGAACATCACGGATGAAGAGCGGGAAAAGGGACACGGCGGCATGGATTATCTCATGATGAAGTCCTTTATCGGCGCCGCCCTTTCGGGGGAGGAAATGCCGTTGGATGTCTATGACGCGGCGACGTGGATGAGCGTCACCGCCCTGTCCGAGCAGTCGATCGCGGGGGGAGGCAAGCCCGTGGCGGTTCCCGATTTTACCAAGGGCAAATGGGTAAGGCGTCCGAGAAAGGACGTGACGCCCCTGAATCTTTAAGGGGAGGTTTTGCGCGCACATGGAAGTTTTCTGCGGCGGGGATACCTTTTGTCTGCGGTCGGGCGGACTGACCATAGACGGGATTTCGGCGTTCGTCGAATACGCGGGCGATCATTACGATGTCCCGAAGATCCGCTCGGGGCGTTGGGAAAAGACCCTCTTGCCCGACGGCTGCGTGCGGGTGAGCGACGGCAGATTTTCGCTTCGGCTGTCCGAACGGGAAGGAAAGATATTTGCGGTCGGCGCGTTCCGTGCCGACCGCGCCTTCTGCGGCGTGCGTTTCTGTTTTCTCAAAGGCAGAACAGACAGGCGATTTACAAAAGTTTTTGCCAACGGCGGAACGCCTTTCAATTCGCTGAACGTCTGCGAAATGCAGGCGCCCGTCGGCGTGTATGCGCTGCTGAAAGAGGAGCGGAAGGAGAGTCTCGATTTTGCCGTGGGCATTTCCGAAAAGGGATGCCTTGCCGCCGGGGCGGCGGCTTATAAGGAAAACTTTTCCGCCGTCTGCCTTTCGGAAGGGGGAGAGACGGAACTCTCCGTGCCCCTGTACGGCAGACCGATCGCCGAAGGGGAGGAGATACTTTCGGAGGAATTCGTCCTCTTTGAGAAAGAGGATCTGCAAGGGGCGCTTTGCGGACTGGCGGAGATTGCGGCGGAAACGGGCGGGAAGAGGGAGTTTTCCGGCGGTTCCCGTTCAGGATGGTGCAGCTGGTATTATTACGGAAACAACATCTCGGAGGAGATCATCCTCGAAAACGCGGCGGAACTCAAACGGCGGAACGTTCCGGTCGGCTATATCCAGGTCGACGACGGATGGAGCGGAAAGCGCGGCGACTGGGAGGCGAACGGCCGATTCCCGCACGGGATGAAATGGCTTGCGGACAGAATCCGCGAAATGGGGTTTCTCCCCGGGATATGGGTGGCGCCGCTCACGGCGGAGAGCGATTCCGCCTTTTTCGCCGCCCATCGCGATCTGTTTGTCAAGGAATACGGCGGCGACGGGGTTTTCGGCTGGAATTCCCTCGATCTCAGTCAGCCCGAAGCGCAGAAATTTTTGTACGACCTCTTCCGCAAGTTGTCCTCAGAGTGGGGATACCGCTACATCAAATTCGATTTCGCGGCGTTCGGGCTTTCGGCGGGCAGGCATGCCGATTCTTCGTATAACGGCCTGAAAAATTACCGCAAAGCGCTGGAAATCATGCGTTCGGCGGTGACGGAAGATACCTTTCTGCTCGCCTGTACCAGTCCCATGCTCGCGCCGATCGGGTTCGCCGACGGGGTGCGCATCAGCAAGGATATTTTCGAGCGCTGGGAATCCCTCCGGGAGGTTGCCGCTCAGGTGCTGCACAGGCTTTGGCTGGGCCGCAGCATCCGCGTCGATCCCGACTGCCTCATGCTCCGCACGGCGGCGGAGGAGGAAGGGGACTGCTTCCGGCTGTGTACCCGCACCGAAGCGGAAATCGATACCTTTCTCGCGCTCGTCGCCGTTTCGGGCGGGACGGTCATGCTTTCGGACAAAGTCCGCCTTTTGCCCGATTCCCGGCTGGATAAATTTCGCGCGCTGCTGCCCGCGGGGGAGCGGGGCGGCGTGCCCGTCGATCTCGGCGAAAGGGCGATCCCTTCCGTCGTGGACTGCGGGGACAGGGCGGGGATCCGGACGGTCGTCTTTTTCAACTGGGAGGACGAAGAGAGGGAACTGCACTTTTCTCTCGGCGCAACATACCGCGTTTTCGATTTCCGGAAATGCCGGTATTGCGGGGAAACGGAAGCACTCGCCGCAACCCTGCCCCCGCATGAAAGCGCCGTGTTCCATTGTTCGGCGCTCCGGGAGGGCGCGGTCGGCGCCTGCGACAGGATGGTCCCCGAGTTGCGTGTTTCCCTTTCGGAAACGGGCGTTTTCTTCGGGGAACTGAAACCGGGCGAGAGGATTTTATGCGTTTTCCGCAGTCAGCCCCGCGGCGCGGAGGGCTGTACCGTGACGCGCGGAGAGGGCGCGGAGGGGCTTTATCTCGTGACCGCCGGAGAAGGCGGGAATGCGCGCATTCGGTTTTGAACAGCCGCGAAGAAAAAAGAGAACCGGGAGGTTTTTGTTGATGAAAGATTTTTTGAACAGGTATAAGCCGGAGATCGGCGACGGGCGGGAAACGCCCTTTCTCAATCGTTTGGGGATCTATCAGGACGGAACGACGCCGATGTACAGGGACGGGGACGGTACGCTGTGGGCGATGAGCGGACATTCGCATATGGGGCATATCGGGATGTTTGCGGGGAGCTGTCTCGACGACCTGAAAGAGCTGTATCCCATTCAGACCAATTTCTGCGTCGGACACGCCGATTACGCCTTTTCGGGAATCCGCTATCCGGAGGGCGTGAAGGCGCGGGGGAGCATCTGGCCGTTCGGTCTTTATATCTGTCCCGTCACGCACAGGTTTTTCTGCTTTTTTCACAACGAGTCGGGCTGGAACGGCAAGGGAACGGCATACGATGCGCTCGGTCCCTGCGAGACGCCGCATTTCGATTCCGATTTCCGGCACATCGGCCTGATGCATTCGGACGACGAGGGGAAAAACTGGACGTTTGACCGCTGGGTGCTCACCGCGGAACACGCGTGCTTTACGGAAAAATACAATCCGGGCGCGGGCGCCGCGCTGGGACAGCCCGCAGGGAAGATCGGTCTGGGCGGCGGGGATTTTTCCCTGTATGCAGATCCGGCGGAGGAATACCTCTATCTATTCTACAACATCGCCGGGGTGGATATGGACAAGGGACGATGGACGGGCTGCGACGTATACGTCGCCCGCACCCGCCGGCGTTCGGACGGGCTGATGGGGGATTTCGTCAAATATTACGACGGCGCTTTCTGCGAACCGGGTAATATGGGCAGGGAGACGGCGATCGTGAAAGACGCCTGGCATCCCCGCGTGCTGAAATTGAAAGATTACGGCTGCTACCTGATGACCTCTTGTCCCGTGCGGGCAGGAGCGGAGATGAGCGGGCTTATCGAAAACGTCATGCAGGTGCGGTCGGGCGAAGATCTCCTGCATTGGAGCGAGCCCGTCCGAGCGGAACGGGACGGCAAAGAATTCGGAAACCACTATGTGGCGCTCGTGTCCGACGACGGGAAGAGCCAGCCCTGTGAAGGGTCCGGAAACAGATTTGTCGCACTCACCAATCACAACGGCACGGATGTCACGCGCTGGGATGTGACGTGGGTCGAGAGGGAGAAGAAAATGACGGATATTCTCGTATTCGGCGGGCAGAGCAATATGCAGGGACAGACGGAAGGGTTGTCCGCCGATTCTCCCGTCCCGAACGCTTGGGAATACCGGCACGGGACGCATTCGCTCGTTCCCCTTCGCCACCCCGTCGGAGAGGAGATCGGCGGCGGACTTCTGAGTGGGGCGCATCTGGGACGGGGCAGTCTGATCCCCGCCTGCTGCCGCACGTATGCCGCGCTGACGGGCAGAAAGGTCGTCGCGGTGCATGCGGCCAAGGGTGCGACGAAACTCTCCGAATGGATGAAGGGCACGCCCCGTTACGCCGCTGCCGTCGATAAGATCCTCGGCGCGGAACGGGCGGTGCGGGAGAGTGACGAAGTCGGCAAAATTTTCTATATATGGCTGCAGGGGGAATCGGAAGCGCTGGCGAAAACGCCCGGCGACGAGTATTTCCGCCTGCTGGTTCGCTATGGGCGCGATCTGAAAGAGGATTGCGGAACGGATATGTTCGGAATTATCCGTGTCGGGTATTTTTCGGACACCCATGTCTGCGATGAAGAGATTATGCGGGCGCAGGATCGCGCGGCGCGGACGGAGGGATTCTGCATGCTGACGGACATTTGTCCGGCGCTCAGTCTCGACCCTGCCTTCCTCAACCCCGAGGCGCCGGGACATTACAATAACGCCGGCATGGAACGGATCGGCGAAGCGGCGGGACGGGCGCTCGCCCGCCTTGTCGGGGAGAATTGAGATGGCGTGGCTGTATCTGCTGTCCTGTGTGATCCTGATGGCGTCCTCGAGCATTTTGGGCGCCCTTTACAATCGGAAAAATGCCGGGGTTCCGGGAAGCGCGCCTTTGTACAATTTCGTGCAGATGTGCGCCACGTTTGCGTGCTGGGCGGTCATTTTTGCCTTTGACCGGAGCGCCGCCGCGGGCGTTCTGCCTTATGCCCTGCTCTTTGCACTGTTTTATACCGTGTGCATGGCGGGGATGATCAATGCCCTCAAAACGGGACCTGTCGTCTTTACCTCTCTGATTTTGCAGCTCTCTCTGATCGGCGTTGCCGTATGGGGCTTTTTCTTTTGGGATGAACCGATCGGACTGCGCACGGCGGCGGGGCTTGCCCTGGTCGTCTTTGCGCTCTGGATGTGCCTGTACGGGGGAAAATCGGAAAAGAAATCCTTCGGAGGCAAGTGGCTGTTTTTTGTCTTCATCATGTTCGTCGGGAACGCGGGCTGTTCGATCGTCCAGCGCACCCAGCAGACCGCGTTTGACGGCAGATACGGCGCTTTTCTCATGTTTGTCGCCACGGGGATTTCCGCGCTGTTTTGCGCCGTTTTGTACGTGCGCAACGATCGTTCGCAGACCCGTCTGCTTTTCAGAACTTCAGCCTGGCTTCCCGTCCTTTCGGGCGCGGGCGGGGCGGTCCTCAATCTGTTCGTCATTCTTCTCGCGTCCACGGCGCTTTCTCCCTCCCTCATCTATCCGGTCATCGCGGTGGGGGGAATTGCGGTCAATACTCTCTTTTCCGCGCTCGTGTTCCGGGAGAAACTGCGGTGGTGGCAGTGGGCGGGCGTCGCGGTCGGCGCGCTGGCGACGTGGTTGCTTTCGATGTGAACTTTGCCGTTTTTTCTTCTTTATATTCTGTCGCTTTCTGCCGCGTTCCGGTCTAGTGTCGGAGCGCGTTTTTTTTGTCGCTTTTTGCCGGGCGAAAATTGTTCCCCGAAAGTGTTTACAAACCTCCGGTTTTGTAGTATAATAAAGGCATGAAAAAGAAGAGACAAAAGACGATCGCGCTCATCGCGCACGACAACAAGAAACACGAAATCGTAAATTGGGCGCTGGAAAACAAGGAACTTTTGAAGGGTTACGCCCTCTGCGGCACGGGGACGACGGCAAAACTCGTATCCGAAGCGACGGGGCTGGAAGTCAAGCGGTACCTGTCCGGGCCGCTCGGCGGCGATCAGCAGATCGGCGCGAAGGTGGCGGAGGGGAAGATCGACGTGGTGATCTTCTTCTGGGACCCCTTGCAGACCCAGCCGCACGATCCCGACGTCAAGGCGCTTCTGCGCATCGCGGTCGTCTACGATATCCCCATCGCCACCAACCGCGCCACGGCGGAGTACATCATCCGTTCCAGCCTGATGTGAAGGCAAAAGTGTCCGCAGGGCGTCTGCCCTGTAAGTTTTACATTTTTTTAACAATATTTTGGCTTTTTTCAAACACGGAGAGGCTATAATCGTACGGAGCAACAGCGGAAAAGAGGGAGGTGCGGCATGGTCAGAATTCTGGTGGCGGAGGACGACAGAGACCTCAACGGGACGCTGGTTTCGGCGCTCCTGCGGGAAGGCTACGAAGCGGAAGGGGTCGCGGACGGCGAAAAGGCGCTGGAAGTGCTTTCGGAAAAGAAATTCGATATGCTCATCGCCGACATCATGATGCCCGTCATGGACGGTTTTGCCCTGGCGGAGCGGGTGCGGGAAACGGACAAACAGCTGCCCGTGCTCTTTCTCACCGCGCTGGACGACAAGGCGTCCAAGCAGCGGGGGTATCGCCTGGGCATAGACGATTACGTCGCCAAGCCCTTCGACATGGATTTGCTCATGCTGCGGGTGGGCGCGCTGCTGCGGCGGGCGAACATCGAGCGGAGCCGGGAACTCGTTGCGGGCAATCTGCGCATGGCCGAAGAGGAACACACCGCCTATGTGGACGGCGAAGAACTCCCTCTGACCGTCCGGGAATTCGACCTCCTCTTCAAATTGCTCTCCTATCCCCGGCGGACGTTTACGCGGCGGCAGCTCATGGACGAATTCTGGGATTACGATTCGTCGGCGACCTCCCGTACCGTGGACGTGTACATGGCAAAACTTCGGGAAAAGACGGCGGCGTGTACGGGGTTCGAGATCGTCACCGTACACGGGTTGGGCTATAAGGCGGTGCTGAAATGAAGCGGCGGCGCAGGGCGTTTGCCGCCTTTACGGGCGGGGCGGTCTTTCTGGTCACGATCGCGGCGGTCGTCACCCTCACCCTTTTCGCCTATGCCTTCCTGTCCGAACGGAATCTGAGCAAGGGCGGGATGGCGGCGGCGATGTTTGCCGTCGTCCTCTTTCTGTCTCTCGCCTGTACGGCGATCGACGCGGTGCGGCGGAAGGTCATGGTGGAAAAGCCGCTCGGGAAGATTCTGGAGGCGACGGACGCCATCGCGGGCGGGGATTTTTCCGTCCGGCTGGAAGTCTCCCACCCTTACGGCAGGTACGACGAATTCGACTGCATCATGGAAAATCTCAACCGCATGGCGGCGGAACTGTCCAAGACCGAACTCCTGCATTCCGATTTCGTGTCCAACGTCTCGCACGAGCTGAAAACCCCGCTTGCGGTCATCCGCAATTACGCGTCGGCGCTGAAGGGAGAAGCGGACGGGGAAAAGCGGGAAAAATACGCGCAGGCGCTCATCGACGCCTCCGGGCGGCTGACCGCGCTCGTCGTCAACGTCCTGAAGCTGAGCAAGCTGGAAAACCGCGAGCTCCCCCCCGAAAAGAGCGTTGTGCGGCTGGACGGGATGCTCGAAGAGGCGGTTTTGGCGTTCGAGACGGAGATCGAAAAAAAAAGGTTGGACGTCGAATGCGATCTGGAGGACACGGAAATCCTTTCCGCCCCCGATTATCTGGAAATCGTCTGGAACAACCTCCTCTCCAACGCC
Organism: Candidatus Scatosoma pullicola; assembly: GCA_018712725.1. Taxonomy (GTDB): domain Bacteria; phylum Bacillota; class Clostridia; order Christensenellales; family Borkfalkiaceae; genus Scatosoma; species Scatosoma pullicola. The sequence continues at coordinate 4,233 of DVGN01000002.1, read as the reverse complement.
GTGAAATTCACGGAGCCGGGCGGGAAAATTTCCGTCTCCCTGAAAAAGTCGGGAGAACGCGCGATCGTGCGGGTGGCGGACACCGGCTGCGGCATTTCACCCGATACGGGGGAACATATCTTTGAAAAATTTTACCAGGGGGATACCTCCCACGCGGGGGAGGGGAACGGATTGGGGCTCGCGCTCGTCAAGCGGGTCATCGACGTGCTCGGCGGGGAAATTTCCGTCGAGAGCGAAGTGGGTAAGGGCAGCGCCTTCACCGTGACGCTGTACGGGGTGAAAGCGGAATGAAAGAAAGGGGATTTTTCGGGAAAATCGCCGATTGGCTGAAAGAGCCGCACGGCGGATGGCTGGCGGTGTTATATGTCGTCACGGCGTGCGCGGTGGCGGGGTCTGTTTGCCTTGTCGTCTTTGAAATTTCTTCGGCTCTGTCCGCCGCGGTTTACGCCGTCGCGGCGGTTTCGCTCGGGCTTACCGTGTACACCGTCGTCCGCTTCGCGCCTCGGGCAAAGAAGAAGATTCGGGAGGGGCTGGCGAAAAATCCTTTTTTCGGCAGGATGCTGGAAGAGTACGGTTTCCGCACCGCCGTATTCGCCGTCGGATCGTTTGCCGTGAGCTTCGCCTATGCCGTCTTCAACGGCGTTCTGGGCATCATGGGGCTTTCGGCGTGGTACGGCGCGCTCGCCGTGTATTATGTCCTGTTGGCGGCGATGCGGGGCGGCGTGCTGTCCTTCCACTTTCTCGGCAGAAAAAAATACGCGGCGGACGCGAACGGGGAAAAGCGGGCGGATCTCCGCGCGTTCGGGATTTGCGGCACGGGACTCGTCCTCCTGCCCCTCTGTCTGTCCGTCGTCATCGCGCAGACGGTGCGCGGCATCAATTCTTTCGAGCATCCCGGTCTGACCATCTACGTCGCGGCGCTGTATGCTTTTTATAAGATCGTCATGTCCGTCATCAACATCTTCCGCGCCCGCAGAAGCGACGAACTGACGGTGCGGGCGATCCGCAGCATCAATCTCGCCGACGCGCTCGTTTCCATACTCGCTTTGCAGGCGGCGATGTTCCGCGAATTTTCTCCCGACGCGGACGCGGGATTCGCCAATGCGCTCACCGGGTTTGCAGTGTGCGCGCTGACGGCGGCGCTGGGGATTTTCATGATCGTCCGTTCGGCGTTCGAAAGGAAAAAACTCGTAAAAACGGGGCAGGCAGGGGAGAGACTACCGCAAAATCCGACAGAAGAAGGGACAGGAGAAGGGACAGAAGAAAAGGAGAGAGAAAATGGCGGAGAATAAATTCAGATACACCTATTCCGCGCCTACGGAAGAGGAACGTCGGGAGATAGACGGCATTCGCCGCGCCTATCGTCCCGAAGAGGAAAAGACGGGTTTGGACAAGCTGCGGGCGCTCGATAAAAAGGTGCGCCGTCCCGCGGCGTGGGCGGCGGCGGTTTTGGGTGTCGTGGGCGGTCTTACTTTCGGCGGAGGCATGGCGCTGACGCTGGAAGGGGGGCAGATCGCGGCGGGGATCACCCTGTCCCTCGTCGGCATTGTGACGGCGGCGCTTGCCTTTCCCGTCCGTCGGGCGGTGCTGCGGCGGGGAAAGCGGAAATACGGCGCGGAGATCGTGCGCCTGTCCGACGAGCTGCTTTCGGGCGGGACAGTCGCCGAAAACGAAACGGGGGAAAAGACGCCGTAAGGCGTTTGCGATTTTTGGAAAAATAAAAAGCGGAGGTCAATTGTTATGGCAAACGTATGCGTCATCACGGGCGGCGCAGCACGAACGGCAGGAAGGAATTAAAAAAGAAGAAAAAATAATTTCTTATTTTCCGATCTCCAAGGGGCGTTTTTATGTCAGCCCTCCCGAATGGGGAAATTTCGGCAAGTCGCCGGTTAAAGCGTTTGGGCGCGGCATCTTGCCGCCTTTTTCCGTCCGATATAGGATATAATGATTTTATTAAAGAAATTCAACGGAGCATTTATGATATTTCATTCGTTTGCAAATCAGGAAGAGAGGGAGAATTTCGGCGGTACTGCCTTCATGGAACTTCAATACTGTACTTTGCGGCCCGAGACCGAAATCAAAAAGATAGTCGGGGTTGGCGCTCACGGGAATTGGATGGACAGCTCTCTGTATATTTATTTAGACGACATCGAAAGTTTCTGTTTGAATTACGGGGATATCTTTTATGGCGGGACCTATAATAATCTGCATAAGGGCAGGCTCGATATTAACGGAATTAACTATTATACTCCCGCGCAGACAAAAGAAATCCTATTGAAAATCGAAGGGAAAAAGCCCTTGGATTATGAAGTGATTTCGGAATGGCTAAAAAACGGCAAACAGTACAACGGCTTTTATGTTTTAGGAGTATAAATTTCCATTCGGGAACCCTCCCTTGTGTATGCTCGGACGCCCCCGGAACGCATTGTCCGGGGGCGTTTTGCCGCCCGGCGGTCGCTCTGACGCGCGTTTACAAATCCGCGTTTACAAATCTTTTACAAAAGACTTGCAAAAGATTTACGGAAAAACGGCAATTCGGCAATATCCGGCGGTTATAATAGAGCCATCAAAACAAACGGAGGATGTTTCATTATGGATAAAATGCAATACGCGGAAAAGCTCCGCAATCTCTACACGGAAAAACAGCCGGGAAAACTCGAAGAGCTGCGCGCTCTGGACAAAAAGGCAAAGCGCCCCGCAACCGTGTTTGCCTGGACTTTCGGGACGGTCGGCGCGCTCGTGCTGGGCGTGGGGATGTGCCTGGCGATGGGCGTGATCGGGAATCTGATGCCCCTCGGCATCGTCGTCGGGATCGCCGGCATCGCGATGGTGAGTCTGAACTATCCGGCGTACAAGGCGATTCTCGGGAAGGGCCGCCGCAAGTATGCCGACCGCATTCTTTCCCTCAGCGGCGAACTGCTGCACGAATAACCGCCGGGCGGGCGCGCATATGACGGCGGCGCATATAATAATTGTCGTGCGTGCGATCGCGTACATATGCGCATATAAAACATCGATAAACATCGATGAAAGATCGGCAAGACGGCGGCATGCGCCGGACAAACGGAAAAAAGGACATTGCGGAGGCGATTTCCCGCAGCGTCCTTTTTTTTCAGAGAATGTCCACGGAAGTAAAGTACGGCGTGAAAGAGCCGTTTGAAAATTGCAGAAATTCCTGCGTATAGCCGAGGGAATCCGCGTTGTACAGCCCCGTGATTCTCCGCATGACCAAAAGATTGTATCTGTTTCCGTAATTTGCGAAAAAGGGAAGGACGGTATTGACGGCGGATACGTCCGCGGCGACCGGCTTGCGGAGAATCCCGTTTTCGTCGTAGAGGGCGGAGAGGTAGTCCGCGTCCCGACCCGAAATATCGATGAGATATTGTCTTTCGGGATTTCGTCCGGATACCTGCACTTTATATCCGTCCGCGTATGCCGCCGAAAAATTCTCGGGATAGCTCCGGAAGTCAAACAGAGCCTGCGCGTTGCCGCTCATGACGGAAAACACGTAATAAAACCCGAATCCGCCGCTGCCGCCGCTGTCTGCGCCGAAGAAGATTTCCGGGATGCCGTCCCCCGTAAAATCCGCCAGCGTAATCGCCGGACTGTACCCCGAATCCTGTTCGGGGGAAAAGCGGAGAAGGGGATTCCCCGTTTTCGCGTCTTCGACGGAAAGGGCGATCTGCGTCGCATACAGCCCCTTGTTTTCGTATACGGCGGTCAGCGTCACTTTTTGGACTCCCTCTTTCAGGACTCTGCCGTATTGTACGGAGAGCGTCGTGGGCGGGATCTTGCGCGCTTCGGCGCGGACGGAAACGGATGACGGCAGAATGCCCGCGAGGATACAGGCGGCTGCCTTTGCCGATATTTTCATGTTATACCTCCTCATGTCAGAATGAGTATGTGCAAATATCTTTCGGTCAAACATGCCTGGCAAGGGGCGGGAAGGAGGGGAAAAGGGAGGAAAAAAGGAGAAAAAAGGAAAAAAAAGTAAAAAAGTCAGAAAAAAGCGGTAAAAAAGAGTTGACAAAGGGAGGAGGGATGTGGTAATATAGGCGAGCTGTCCCGGAAAAGCCCTCCCGCCGGACGGCGTCGAAAAAAATTTTGAAAAATCTGAAAAAAGTTTTTCAAAACGCTTGACAAGCGGATGAGAGATGTGGTATTATAGACAGGCTCTCACCGAGAGGGGAGAGAGCGGGCTGTCGCCCGCACGTAAGCAGATTAAAAACAGAA
>DVGN01000019.1 GCA_018712725.1 Candidatus Scatosoma pullicola | reverse complement strand
GCTGCTCCGCTAAATCGCGCCTCCCTCTTTGCCCCATTCGGGGCAAAGTTCCTGTCCCCGAACTTCGAATAAGCAGGAATAACCGAAGTTTCGGGCATCAGTCGCGGACGGGACAAGGAGCCTGCGTAAAGGCCGACGGGAGTGTACGCAATAAGTACATGACCTAAGGACTGCGCAAAGGCGACACAGTATCCGTCCGATGAATCACGCCCGAAACTGCTCCGCATTTCGTAAGGGCAAAAAGTGCATAACAAGTGACGCACTTTTTGCGGATTTATGGCAGCGTTTCTAATTTTTTATATCGAAAGCGAGCTTTCTTATCCCTTCCGTCTCGCTCCGCTCGACACCTCCCCTTACCATAAGGGGAGGCATAGGAAAGGTACGCGCCACTTTCCCCTTCCAAAAGAAGAGGCATGGAGAGGGATTTTGGTTTCCTCTGTCATAAGGGGAAGCATGAGATGGGAGGTGCGCTGCCGCATCCGCCCTCCATGGCTCCCTTGTGCAAAGGGAGCCGGCATGCGTAAGCATGACTGAGGGATTGTCCGTCCGGTCAGGAAGAAGCCTGAAAAGATGTCTTTTGCGCCCAAACGACAGTAAAGCGGGGCGGACTTTCGTCCGCCCCGCGGCTTCGGAAAACGGGTAAAACCGTCAGATCATTTCCCAGACAGAAATCCCGTTTTCGGCATCGTAATGCCAATAGTTCCCGTCGTTTACGGGATCTTCTTCCGAATAGCAATACAGCGCGTTTCTGACGGCGGTCGGATAGGAGATCCCCTCTGCCTCCTCTTCCGTCCCCGCGAAATAGTACGCTCTGATGCCCGAAGAGTTGAACGCCGTACCCGCGATGTCCGTCAGGCTCTTAGGCAGCACGACGGCGGTCAGCGCGGAGCAGTCGCGGAACACATAGCTCCCCAAACTCTCCACCCCTTCCGCCAGCGACACGTCGGCAAGGCGGGTGCAGCCGCGGAAGAGATACTGCGGCAATTCCGTGAGATAGGAAGGGATCGCGACGCTTTGCAGCGAAGTCATGTACGCGAAAGCGTAAAAGGCGAGCGTAAGGGTCTGCGTCCTCTCCGGCGCGAATGCGATGCTTTCGACGGCGGAATAGGCAAACGCCCGCTGTCCGATCTCCGTCACGCTTTCGGAAACGTACACCTTGCGCAGCCGCGTCGTCTCCGTGAAGGCGTATTCGCCGACGGACGAAAAGCCTTCGAGATTGAGCAGATAAGTGCCCTCCGCCGTCATCTCGGCGTTGAAATACATCGCGCCGCAGCCCGCGAAGGCATAGCTTGCGATCTCCGTACACTTGGTCGGATCTTCAAAGGCGATGCCGATGACGCTCGCGTTATAGAAGGCGTAACTTCCGATCGCGGTGACCGCCGCGGAGACGGTGATCCGGTTGAAGGTCTTTTCCGCAAACGCGCCCGCGAAAATTTCGTAGGAAGGGACGGAGACGCCGCCCGCCGTAAATTCGGAAGGCAGGGTCACCGAACTTTCCGTCCCGTCGTAGGAGAGCAGATACGCCTGCGCGGGAGTTTCCCCTTCCGCCGGCAGGTACAGGAAGGTAAAATCCCCCGACCGGACGACCCGGCTTTCCGACCCGTCCGTGCAGACATTTGCCGCGGCGGGAAGGTTGGCGACGTCCCCCGCCCGGTTGACGACCTCCGCCAACGTGCAGCCGGAGAAGGCACCGGACGAAATCTCCGTGACGCTCGCGGGAATTTCGATCGTCTGCAACGCGTAGCAGTTTGCAAACGCCGAAGCGCCGATGCTCTGCACGCCGCCGAGACCGACGGAGGAAAGGGCGCTGCAACCCGAGAAGGCGCTGCTCCCGATCGACGTAAGCGAATCGGGCAGGGCGACGGACGTGAGAGAAGAACAGTTCGCAAAGGCGTTCGCGTCTATGGCGGCGAGCCGGGAATCCTCCGCAAAAGCGACGGCGGAGAGGTTTTCGCAGTTCGCAAAGGCATAGGCGCCGATCGCGGTCACGCCCGCGGGGACGTACAGCGTGCGGAGCCGGTCGTTCGCATAGAAGAGGCGGCTGTAAATTTCATATTCCGAGACGACGGCGTCCCCGATCGAAAACGATTCGGGAAGGGAGAGCGCGCCGTCCTCGCCGATCTGCCCGTCATAGGCGGTGACGTACCACTTTTCGTCCGCCCCGCCGTCGCGGTAGAGGGTATAATCCCCGCTCGTGACGTATCCGCTCTGCGGCGCCGTACCGCCGATATATTTGGCGTACTGCGCGATCGAGCCGTTTTCCGTGCTTCCCGCCGTCAGTTCTATCCCGCTGAGGTTGACGATTTCGATGAGGAAATAATTGCCCGTGCAGGCGGCGATCGTCTCCACGCCGGCGGGGATCGTCAGCTTTGTAAGCGCCGTGCAGCCGGAGATGCCGCGAAGCGCGGTGAGACTGCTGTTTTCGCCAAAGGAGATCTCTTCGAGCGAAGTGCAGCCGGAAAAGGCGTTGGAGCCGATCTCCGCGACGGAATCGGGCACGGCGACAGAGACCAAAGCGGTGCAATCCTGGAAGCAGTTCGCGGGGATCTCGGCGAGCGCCGCGCCGAGAACGACGCTTCGGAGCGACGTGCAGCCGGAGAACATCGTGCTGCCGAGTTCGGCGTTTGCGGGCAGGACGACGCTTTCGAGAGAGACGCAGGCGCGGAAGGTCTGGTTGCCGAAGGACACGGCGCCCGCGTTGTCCCCGAAATCGACAAAGACGAGATCGGCGCAGCCGTCAAACGCGCTGCTGCCCGTACCCGACAGGGAGGAGGAAAACAGCACCCGCACCGCGCCCGAATTCATGCAGGCGGAATTGCCGACGGCGGTATAGGCGGTCAGATCGAACGTCCCCTCTTCGTCCGAATTGACGCGGGTGAGCGACGTACAGCCGGAGAAAGTCGTGTTGGGCAGCGTCGTAACCGCCGCTTCGACCGACGCGCTTGTCAGCGACGTGCAGCCGCCGAACACCCCCGTTCCGAGAGAGGTGACGGAGGACGGAACGACGACGGACGTCAGCCCGGAATTCATGAACGCGCTGTTGCCGATCGACGTCATCCCCGTAAGGTCGAAGGACGCGAGGGAAGCACAGCCGTAAAAGGCGCTGTTGCCGATCGACGCCGCCCCCGGCGCGGACACTTCCCGCAGGGAGGCGTTGCCGTAAAAGGCGTTGGCGGGGATCTCCGCGATCGCCGCGTTCAGGGTGACGGAGGAGAGCGCGCAATTCTGGAACGCCCAGGCGCCGAGATCGGTCACCCCCGAAAGGTCGGCGGAGGAAAGGGAGGTGCAGCCGTAAAAGGCGCCGTCCCCCACCGCGGTCAGATTTTCCCCGAAAAGGACCGCCGCGATTTCGGTATGGTCTTTGAACACGCCCGTGCTGAGGACGGTGCCGAACATGCTCTCCCCGTCGGCGATCGCCGTCACCGGCTTCCCGTTATAGGTGTCGGGGATGCCGATCGTGTCCCAGGCGTGGCTGGTGTACGCGGTGAGGGTATATCCCTCCCCGTTTTCTTCAAAGGTCATGTCCTCCGTCTGGCTGTGGCCGCAGACGGAACACACCCCGTTTTCATAGGTATGGCCGGTCGCGCGTTCGATGGTGCGGATGCCCAGCACCTCCGTCTTGGAGGCGTCGGTATAGGTCGTGCGCACGCCGTCCAGCGTACAGCTCGCGTGCGTCTCGGTGACGTTGTCGGGCAGATCGCTTCCGCCGCCCTCCCCGCCGATGTCGAACTGATAATGCACCCCGTTGGAAAGATAGATATGCAGGGTAGGCGCGTCATATTCGATGCGGAGAATCCCGACCCCCTGTTCGCCGTCCTCTCCCTTCACGAGACCGGCATCCAATTTGGACCCGTCCGAAAGGGTGAGGATGAGGTGTCCGTTTTCGTCGATCGTCGCCCCCGCGATGCCGCCGGCGGGCGGCTCCTCCGGTTCCTCTTCGATTTGGGTCATGCCGGAAATCGTGAGTTTGCCGGCGGAACGGGTGGACGAAGTTTCGCTGTTGCAGAACTGCCCGCCCATGACCTGCGAATTGATGAAGAAAGTGACCTCCAATTCGTCGAGATCGGCGAGCGCCCCCACGTTTTCGAGAACCATGCTGATCTCCTTGACGTAGCGGACGGAGACGTAATCGCTTCCCCCTTCGGGATCGGGCGCGTAGGCGGTGTCCCCTTCGTCGCTGAGGGTATAGCTGACCCCCTCCGTGACGAGATTGCCCGCCGCGTCGTAATAGCCGATCGTGCCGAGCGGGACTTCCGCCTCTCCCGTGGCGTTTGTCGCCGCGGGGTCGATGAAGGTGTCACAGGTGATGCCGTAGATGGTCACGCTGCTCTTGTCCGTCTGCATGGTGAGGAGATACCGCTCCTCCTCTTCCGAAAGCACCGTGATCGTCGCGCCCCGGTAGATGCCCGTGCCGAACTCCACGCCGCCCATGGCGTTGATGAAGGCGCTGAACGTCGCGTCGAGACGGTAACTCGTCCCCGCCGCGCCGTCGCTCTCCACCGCGTACAGCGTCATGTTTTCCGTGACGGGATAGCCCGCAAAACTCCAATACTCCGTCGCGCCGTTCGCGTATTTGTAATACCACTGCGTAATGGCGTTGCCGTAGCGGTCGGTGTATTCGGGAAGGGTCGCTTTCTGCCCCCCTTCCACCGTCTGCGTACCGTACACGGTGCCGCTTTCGGACGCGAACGTAACGGTGTACGTCTCCTCGGTTTCGGGCGGCAGAACGACGTCCGGAGAGCCGGAAGTGCCCGAAGCGCCGCCGTCCGAAGCGCCCGAAGCGCCGCCGCTCACGTTGCAGGCGCTTAAAACGCCGAGACTGAGCGCGAACGCGAATCCGAGCGCGCACGCCGCGATCCGCCTGCCTTGCTTTGACTTTTTCATATCAGAACTCCTTTTGGATTTTTTATTCGAAAATACATATTTTTCTGTCCCGCACCCGGGCGATTTCCGCCCGCACGCCGTAAGTGCGGCGGAGGGTTTCGGAAGTGATCACTTCGTCCGCCCCGCCCGCGGCGAGAATTTTTCCCTCCTTCATCAAAGCGATCTTATCCGCATAGCGGATGGTCTGGTCGATGTCGTGCAGGACCATGAGGACGGTCGTGCCGCAGTCGGCGTTGAGCTTTTTGATGAGGTCGAGAATTTCGTATTGATAATAGACGTCGAGATAGGTGGTGATTTCGTCGAGCAACAGCACTTCGTGCGTCTGGGCGAGCGCGAGCGCGAGCCATACCCGCTGCATCTGCCCGCCCGACAGCTCTTTCACCTGCCGTTCGGCAAATTCCTCCGTATGGGTCTCCCGCATGGCGCGCTCCACTTCTTCGTGATCCTCTTCGCCGAGACGGGCGAACATCTGTCCGTGGTATGCCGTCCTGCCCATCGAGACGAGCCGGCGGACGGTCATGTCGTCGGGCACGGTGTTGTACTGGTGTACGGCGGCGACGCGGCGGGCGTATTCCCGCCGCGGGATCTCCGGAATCGGCCTGCCTTCGAACAGAATCCGCCCCGCGTCCGGCTTGTAGATGCGGGAGAGCAGCGCGAACGCCGTCGTCTTGCCACAGCCGTTGGGACCGATCAAAGCGGTGATTTTTCCCGCGGGCACCGAGAGGTCGACGCCGTCCAATACCCGCGCCCCCTTTTCGTAGCCGAAGCCGACCCCCTGAAATTCAAAGGTGTTTCGGGAAGGAATTTCAGGCATATTTTTTACTCCTTAAAAGCAGAAAGATGAACAGCGGTCCGCCGACGACGGACATGATGATGGAGACGCCGATCTCGTAAGGATAGGCGATCCACCGCCCCACCGTGTCCGCGACCAGAAAGAACAGGGCGCCGAGCAGCGCGCTGTACGGAATGAGTTTTTTGTGGTCGTTCCCCACGAGCAGGCGGGCGATGTGCGGCACGATGAGGCCGAGAAAACCGATCGTACCCACGATCGCGGTCGATGCGGACGCGAGAAACACGGCGACGACGGACACCTGGAGGCGGGTGGCGGCGACGTTGACGCCGAGACTGCACGCAAGGCGGTCGGAAAGCCCCAAAAGATTGCACTTGCGCGCGCAGAATACGCACCCGACGGCGCCGATCGCCGTATAGACCGCAAGGATTTTCACATCCTCCCAATTTTTCAGGGAGATGTTGGATTCCACGATGCTCGCCGCGCCCGAATAGTTGTTGCCCGTCATCTGATTGAACGCTTCGGAAAGCCCCGTAAACAGGGCGTCCACGGCGATGCCGACGAGAATGAGCCGGACGGGACTCAGCCCGCCCTTCCAGGAAAGCGCATAGACGACGGCGAACGCGAGCAGTCCGCCCGCAAAGGAAAAGAGCGGGGAGAGACAGGCGAGCGCGGGGGCAAAGGCGGTGACGAGTACGGCGACGAACGCCGAACCCGCGCCGATGCCGATGATGCCGGGATCGGCGAGCGGGCTCTTCATCACCGCCTGCGTGATCACCCCCGAAGCCGCCATCGCCATGCCGCCGAGAACGGCGACGAAAATGCGCGGAAAGCGGAGCTGAACGATGATGGCGACGTCTTCGTCGTATTCGAGAAACAGCCCCTTAAAGAGCTGCGCGAAGGAGACTTTGATGCCCCCGATATTCGCCGCCAGCAGGATGAAGAGGAGGAGCAGCGCCGCCGTCACGGCAAACGCGAGAACGACCCTGATCCTCTCTCCCCGCTTTTTGTCCGCGGGCGTTTTTTCCCGGCGGCGTTGTTTCCGGCTGCGTTTTTCCAGATCCCGTTCCATCGCTCATGCCGCCCCGGATCGTTTTTCGGCGAATACGGTGTCGGTCAGGAAATCGAAGGAGCGGTACCAACCGAGATTGGCGCTCATGCCGAAGCCGTCGTCGGAGGAGAGCCAATACACCTCCCCCTCCCGCACCGCGCGGAAGTTCTGCCATATCTCCCCCGTTTCGATCTCCTCCCGCATATACTTGAAGGCGTTTTCTTCGTCGTAGTGGGCAAAGACGACGATTTTGTCGGGGTCGGTCTGGATCATGTGTTCGGTGTTGACCGCCGCCACACCCGAACCGTCGGAGACGTAATCCTCCCCGTACACGTTGACGCCGCCCGCAAGGGAAATGAGGTTTCCGACATAGGAATCCGCCGTGACGATGAGGTAAAATCTGCCCGGATATGCCATGAGTACGAGTACGGTGGCGGGGTCGTCCGACTGAACGCGGTTCTCTTCGACATACGTCTCGTACTCCTCCCGCAGCGCCGCCGCTTCCGCTTCTCTTCCGTACCTCTCGCCGAGCGCGTCTATGTCGTCGTACATTCCCTCCACCCCGGAAAGGTCGAAATACAGGGCGTTCAGCCCCGCGTTTTCAAATTGGGCGCTCAGCCCCGCTTCCAGCGTGCGGGGGACGATGACGACTTCGGGATTGATCTGGCTGAGGACCTCCATGTCCGGCGCCATCGCGCCGCCGATCGTCCGCACGTCCCGATAGCGTTCGGGCAATTCGATGTCCTCCGCCGCGGAGGGGATACCCACCACGTCGTCGATGTTCAGCTTATCGAGAATCTGGCAGACCGCCATGGAGGTCGTGGCGATGCCGGAAGGCTCCCGCCGCTGTCCCGAAGCGCAGCCGCCCGCCCCCGCCGCGAGCGCCGCCGCGCACGCGACGGCAAATACCTTTTTCCCCTTCATTTACGCCCCCTCCCGCATCGTCGTCCAGTCCACGCTGAGGGTTGCCGCCCGCGACGTACTCCCGTCCGCCGTCACTTTGAACTGCGTGCCCATCACCTGCGAATTGATGTAAAAGGTGAGGTAATAGGTATCCGTCTTTTCCGAGATCGGGAAGGTGATCGAATCGACGTAGCTGACCTCTTCCCCCGCGGGGTTGGTGGCGGTGTCCTCGCTGAGGGTGTATTCCACCCCCTGAGTGACGAGATTGAGGTCGGCGTCATAGCAGCCGATCGTCCCGTCCTCCGCCTCCCCTTCCGTCGGTTCCGCGCCCGTATCCGGCGAAGCGTCGATAAAGGTGTAACAGGTGATCGAATAAATGGTGACGCTGTTTTTGATAAAATGCGCCGTGAGGGTCATCGAGCCGTCCTCCGCGACCGTATATTCCGTCCCCGAAAGCAAGGGGGCGCCGAATTCGATCCCGCCCATCGCAGCGACGTAGCATTTCAGCTGCGCGTCGACAGAGTACGTCCCCGGCGCGTCCGTAACCTCCTCCTGCGTACATCCCGTAAATCCGAACGCCGACAGGCAGGCGATCGCCGCGGCAGCCGCCGCAATCTGTTTCTTCATATATATTTCTCCTTCTCGCCCGCCCGGATTTGCGTATAGGAACAGGCGAATTTTTTGACGAATCCATTCCGTTTTGCACGGTTCTACGTCACGCATAATTACTATGTATGACATATACAACGTCTGACATATTTCGTGAAACCCCTTTATTTTCAAGGGTTTTTATGTACTATGTCTGTCAGACATAACTCTGTCTGACATAACTTATGGGTTTTCTTCTCTCCGTTAGTTCGCATATGCGAACCAATGGACAAAAAGGCAGATTTGCCCCTTTCAAGCGGAAAAGTAGCTGCGGACGAGTTCCTTTCCGCCCGCCGCAGAGACCTTCCCCTCTTGCAGCCACACCGCCCTGTCGCAGAGCGCTTCGGCGCAGCGGACGTCGTGGGTGACGGTGACGAGGGTGTTTCCCGTCTCCCGATGCAGGCGGTTGAGGATGTCGACGAGCGCGCAGAGACCTTCGTAATCCTGCCCTACCGTCGGCTCGTCGAGAAGGAGAACTTCGGGCTTGCAGGCGGCGACCGCCGCGATGGATACCCGCCGTTTCTGCCCTTCCGAGAGGGACTGCGGATGCCTGTCGAGCAAATGCCCGACCCCGAACAGGGACGCGATTTCCCGCGCGTATTCCTCCGATTCCGCCCCGAAGGCGATCTCTTTGAGGACGGTGGGCATGAAGAGCTGGTAATCGGGGTTCTGATAGACCACCCCCACCTTTTTATACCAGGCGCGGCTGCCCTTGGGCTTTTGCCCGAATTTTTCGCCGATGTGCTGGACGATCGCGCCCCGCGTCGGCTTATACAGCCGGGCGATCAGGCGGAGCAGCGTGGTCTTTCCGCACCCGTTTTCGCCGAGCAGGAGGAGGCGGCTGCCCTTGGGGATTTCAAACGTCACGCCGCTCAGAATCTCCATTCCGCCCGCCGAAAAGCAGACGTCCCGCAGGGAGAACGCCGGCGCGCCGCCTGTAAAAGCGGGACAGGAATCGGCGATTTGCGCCGTCCGGCTTCCGAGATATTCCGCCCTGTCCTCCACTTTTTCCACCCTTTCCCCGCCGATGTGCCACACGTCGTCCACATAGGGAAGCACCATGTCCAGCCGATGTTCGATGACGACGACGCAGTACCCCGCCCCGGCGAGCGAGCGCAGCGTCCCCATCAGGAGCTTTGCCCCCTCCTTGTCGAGATTGGCGAGCGGCTCGTCGAGCAGGATGATCTTCTGTCCCATCGCCAGCGTGGACGCCGTGATCAGCCGTTGTTTCTGCCCGCCCGAAAGGGTGCGGCAGCGCGCGGCGGGGTCAAGCTTCATGAGTTTGCAGATGGTATCGATCTGTCTCTGTATCTTTTCGGGCGGAAAGGCGAGATTTTCGCAGCCGAAGGCGATCTCGTCCCCGACGAGTTTCTGGACGATCTGTTCGTCGGCGTTTTGCAATACGACGCCGACTTTGCGGCAGATATATCCCAGCCGCCTGCCCTTTATATTTTCGCCCGCGACGAGTACGTCGCCCGAAAGTTCTCCACAGACGACGTTCGGGGCGATCCCGCCGACGATATACATGAGGGTGCTTTTCCCCTCCCCGGAATGCCCGGCAAGGAGGGTGACTTTTCCGTATTCGGCGACAAAATGCACATCGCTCAAAATTTTTTTCTTTCCGTCGTAGGAAAAGGATACGTTTTTCAATTCGATCGCGTTCATAACACCGCCGCCAGCGCCGCGCCCGCGATCAGTCCGACGCAGAACAGGGCGTCGGAGAGCGCGGGGCGTTCCTTTTTATAGATGGTATACGGGACCTTGCCGAGCGCAAACCCGCGCGTTTCCACGGACAGCGCCAGCGTGTCGGATATGTTGACGAGCCGCATGGCGAAGGGAACGAGAAACGCCCGATAGAAGATCTTCAGATTCCAAAGGCTGCCCGCGCCCCGCGTCTTCATCGCTTCGCGCACCCGCGCGATCTCGCCGCGCAGCATGGGGACGAAGGACATCGCGATGAGCATCCCCAGCGTCACCGCCCGCGGCGTATGTACCTGCGAGAGGGCGCGGGTCATGCGGACGGGCTCGCAGCCCGCCCCCGGAATGACGGCGAGAAACAGGGAGGCGAAGCGGTTTGCCATCGCCCAGCCCGCGTCGAAAGTTCCCGTGGCGGCGTAGAAGATCGCGAAGAAGATGCCGCCGACGACGAGAAAGGCGGGCAGCGCCCGGATGCACGCCCTGCCGCAGCCGAACAGGATGAGCCAGACGTACACGCCGCACAGATACAGCGAACAGGCGAGCAGCCTGTCAGCCGTCAGCAGGCCGAACACGATGAGGAACAGCCCCGAAGCCAGCGCGACGAGCGGATACAGTTTTCCCCGATAGCGCACGAAACTCATTTTTTCATCACGCCCGACTTTCTCAGCTCGCGGGAGACGAGCATGCCGACGAGCGCGCCGACAAAGCACACCGCAAGCACGGCGGCGGACATGCCGATCGCGACGGCGGGAGAGGCGCCGACAAAGGCGCTTACCGCTTCGCCCGATTCGCTCGTGACCGTGTACAGAAAATTGTAATAAACGTACAGGAAGGGCAGGGAGCAGGGAAAGTAAATCGTCCCCGCGAAGAGGCAGGCGCCGTCCCGCTTATAGCTGCGGAAAATGACGCCGGTCAGGGTCTCCGCGATCAGCGCGCAAAGCAGGATGCTGAAAAACATCACGGGGCTCATGAACACGAGCAGCACGCCGCAGCAGAGGGACATGAACACGAGCGCCCCCGCCTTGCGCACCTTCATCATGCCGATGACGGGAAAGACGGAAAA
>DVGN01000018.1 GCA_018712725.1 Candidatus Scatosoma pullicola | reverse complement strand
GACGAACGCAACCTCTGGGGCTTAAAGCTCCTCTTTCTCGCCCTCATAGCCGCCGGCACCTATCTGATGACGGACATCGGGCGGGGCGGAGAAAAGGGCAGACGGACGTGGTTTTTGTTTGCGGCGCTCTCCGCCCTCTTCGCCGCGGCGACTTCCCTGCTCGCCCGCGTGGGCGTCGAAAACGTCGACTCCGATCTCGCCACGGCAATCCGCACCTGCGTCGTGTTCGTATTGGCATGGCTCATCGTGTTCGGCAGGAAAAAGACGGCGGCGGTAAAGGCTCTGGGGAAAAAGGAACTGCTTTTCCTCCTGCTTTCGGGATTGGCTACGGGCGCCTCCTGGCTGTGCTATTACTACGCCATTCAGAGGGGGCAGGTAAGCGTCGTCGTCCCGATCGACCGCCTGAGCATCCTCATCACCGTACTCTTTTCTCTCGTCGTGTTCAAAGAAAAATTATCCGCAAAGGCATGGCTCGGATTGACGCTTCTGACGGCGGGAACGGTATGTATGGCGGTATTCTGCTAAAAGCCCCTTCCTTTTCCCGTCCTTTCCCCGTCCTTTCTCCGTCCGCGCGGCGGACGCCGGCCGAAGCGGCTTTTCTTTCCGATCTTTAAAAAAAACGGGACGCATCGTGCGTCCCGTTTTTGCCCGCTTCATTTCTCCTCTTTTTTCCAGTCGTTCAAACATTTTTTCAGGAGATAGGAAAGTTCCTTTTTCTCCCGTTCGTCCAGGCAGGACAGCAGTTTTCCGCTCTCCGCCCTGTCTTCCGCCGCAGACGATTTCAGAAGGTATCTGCCGCACTTGCGCATGCGGATGACGATTCTGTCCTCCACGCTCTGTTTTGCCGCGCCCGCTTCCGCCGGAACGGCATTTTCGTATTCCATAATTCCTGCCTCCTTTCGTCCGGGGAAGGCGCCGAAAAAAAACGACGGGACGTGAAATCCGTACAGACCACGTCCCAATCCCTCCCGATTTACAAAAATATTATAGCACAAAACGCCCGAAAAGTCAAGCGCGGGATGACAAAAACTGACCGGAAAATTTTCCCGGATTTACCGACGAAAGCCGCCGCCCCTTTCACATGTCGCGCAAGACGAGAAAGAGGATGAGGATGACGATGCAGATCGCCCCCGTGATGAGGCGGATTTTTTTCGTCTTTTCCGGGCTCATCGGCACGTACACGCGGTAACCGCATTTCGGGCACACCCCGTCTTTCATCTCCGTTCCGCACTTGTGGCAGTGCATCGCCCTTTTTTGAGACTTGGGCGCAGCCGCGCCTCCGTCTTTTTGCGCTCGGCTCTCCCCTGCTCCCTCCGTTTTATCCTTCGAGAGCGCAGGCGTCGCCTTGCCGACGTTGCCCAAAGGGGTACCCGCCTCCCGCATCGCGTCTTCCATCTCCGCAATGGCGCGTTCGTTTTCCGCCTTCTTTTCCGCCCGTGAAAGTTTCTTTCCCATCGCTTTGCTCCTTTTTGTCTATTGTAACACATTCCGCCCCCCGCGCGCAACCAAACGGACGCCCCGAAGCAAATTTTTTGCACAAAACAAAAATTCCCGCCGAAAAAGACTTGTTTTCCCCTCTCCCGCCTGCTATAATTTAGGGGAGAAAATCCCAAAGAAGGTATTTATGCGATTTACCCCCGTCACGTCGGAAAACATCTCCCTGCTCGCGGGCTACTACGCCCGCTGCACCTATCGGATCAGCGACTATTCCGCGGGCATCAAGCTCATGTGGAAAAACGCCTCTTACGAATACGCGGAAACGCACGGCTGTCTCGTGGTGCGCAGCCGCTGGAACGGTCAGTATTATTTCGACTTCCCCGTGCCCGGAGAAGGGGGAGACGTGGCGGCGGCGCTGGAAGAGTGCGGAAAATTCTGCGCCGGACAGTTCATTCCCTTCCGGCTCTGCGACGTGCCTGCCTCCGCCGTCTGCCCCGTTCTCGGCAGGTATCCCGACATCGACATCCGCACCGAGCGCAATTTCGACGACTATCTCTATCTCGCCGACGACATCGTGCGTTTCGAAGGCAAAAAGTACGCGGGGCAGCGCAATCACATCCGCAAATTCCGCGCCCTGTATCCGGACGCCGCCTTCGAGAAATTCGGGGCGGCGGACATCCCCCGCATCCGCGCCTTCTGGAAAAAATTCGGCGACCGCAACGACACCCACGGCGCCAAGACGGAACTCCGATTCGCGCACGCGATGACGGAATACGTCGGCTCTCCCCTGTTCGTGTCGGGCGGGTTCACGCGGGGCGGGGAAATCATCTCCTTCTGCCTGAGCGAGATCTGCGGCGAGACGCTCATCGACCATATCGAAAAGGCGCTGCCCGACTACGAAGGCATCTATCCCGCCACCGTGCAGGAATTCGCAAAGGCCTTCGCGCAAGGCGTGAAATACATCAACCGCGAAGACGACGCGGGCAGCCGCGGACTGCGCATTTCCAAGCTGCAATACCAGCCTCTCGAAATTCTGCCCAAGCATACCATCCACATCCGGACGGCGCTCAACCGCCTGAAAAAAGTGCCCGTCGTCAAGGGGGAGAACGGCATCTCCCTCACCCCCATTTCCGAAAAGGACATCCCCGACTACAACCGCCTCTGTCTGGACGACGAGCGCAACCGCTGGTGGGGATACGACTATCGACAGGACTGCCCCAGCCCTTCCCGCGACTATTTTTATAAGGATCAGAAAAAGGATTTCATGAACCGCATGGCGCTCAATTTCGCCATCCGCAAGGAGGGGAAATTCGTCGGCGAAGTGATTTTGTACAACTTCGACTTCCGCGGCGCCGCCGAGATCGGCGTGCGCATCCTGCCCGAAGCGGACGGGCAGAAGATCGGGCGTTCCGCCTTCGGGATCGCCGCCAATTACGCCATCTATACGCTGGAACTCACCGAGATCCGCGGCAAATGCTTCAAGGAGAACGTCGCGTCGGAAAAGATGCTCTCCTCCGTCATGCAGAAGGCGGGCGAAGACGAAACGTACCTCTATTACAGAAAAATCGTGTGATCCCGTCCGAAGGTCATCCCGACGAAAAGGGCGGAAAAGGAGTTTTTATGCAGGCGATCGGACATTATCTCTCCCCGCTGGGAGGAATGACGCTCTCCGGGGAAAACGGGGCGCTGACGGGGCTTTGGTTTGACGGACAAAAATACTTCGGCGCAACCCTGCCCCCGTCGTTTGAGGAAAAGGAACTGCCCGTATTCGGCAAAACACGCCGCTGGCTGGACATCTATTTTTCCGGGCGGGAACCCGATTTTACGCCGCCGCTCGCCCCCGCCGGCTCCCCCTTTCGGCAAAGGGTGTGGGCGCTGCTCCTGCGCATCCCCTACGGAAGCTGTACGACGTACGGAAGTCTGGCAAAAACGCTTGCCGAAGCCACAGGCAGACCCGTCTCCGCGCAGGCGGTGGGCGGCGCCGTGGGGCATAATCCCGTTTCCGTCATCATCCCCTGTCACAGGGTGGTGGGCGCGGACGGCAGTCTGACCGGCTACGCGGGCGGCACGGATAAAAAACTCCGCCTGCTCGCCGCGGAGGGCGCCGACCTCTCCCGCCTGTATCTTCCCGCCGAAAAGGGCAAAAAAGAAATCCGGCAAAAAGAGCATAACAAGTGAAGTGACGCCCTTTTTGCGGATAAAACGGGGTTTCGTTGCTTTTCTTTTGCGGGGCAAAACAAAAGCACCGAGAATTCTGCGGAAAGATTATAACGGAGAGACAACCGCGTGCGCGCGGCTATGCCGCTAAATCGCGGTTTTCCCTCCCTCTTTGCCCCATTCGGGGCAAAGTTCCTGTCCCCGAACTTCGAATAAGCAGGAATAACCGAAGTTTCGGGCATCAGTCGCGGACGGGACAAGGAGCCTGCGTAAAGTCCGACGGGAGTGTACGCAATAAGTACATGACCTAAGGA
>DVGN01000017.1 GCA_018712725.1 Candidatus Scatosoma pullicola | reverse complement strand
AGCCGGCGGGCGATCAGCATGGGATCGCAGCCCCCTTCGATCAGCCGCATCGCGTAATAGAGGGCGGCGTTCGCGTCGCTGCCGCGCAGAGATTTGCAGAAGGCGGACAGGAAGTCGTAATAGGCGTCTTCGTTATAGCTGAGCGCCTTGCGCTGGATGGACTGTTCGGCGTCCGCCAAAGTGATATGCACCCGCCCTTCCGAATCGGGCGGCGTGGTCGTCGCCGCAAGTTCCAGAGCGTTATAGGCGGAACGCAGATCCCCGCCCGCCATGCGGGCGATATGGGCGATCGCGTCGTCGTCCGCGAGGATATTCATCTTTCCCAGCCCCTTGTGCCGGTTTTTCAGCGCCGCGTACAGCGCGCCCGAAATGTCCTCTTCGTTCAGCCGCTTGAACTCGAACACCCGGCAGCGGGAGACGATGGCGGGGGTCATGGACGCATAGGGATTTTCCGTCGTCGAACCGATGAAGATGATCGTCCCCTGTTCGATGGCAGGGAGGAGGGAATCGCTCTGCGTCTTGTTGAAGCGGTGGCACTCGTCCAGGAGGAGATAGGTGCGCCTGCCGTACAGTTTCAGATTGTCCCGCGCCGTCTCCACCGCCTTTTTGACGTCCGCCACCCCCGAATTGACCGCGTTGAGTTTGACGAACTCCCCGTTCGTCCCCATGGCGATGATGTTGGCGAGCGTCGTCTTGCCGCACCCCGGCGGGCCCCAGAAGATACAGCTCCCCAGCCTGTCCGCCGCGATCGCCCGCCGCAGCAGCGAGCCTTCGGAAACGATGTGCTTCTGTCCGATAAAATCGTTCAGGGTGTTGGCGCGCATCCGTTCGGCGAGCGGCTTCGCCGCCTTTTCGTTGTCGGTAAAATCAAATAAATCCATACCTGCTCCCGTCATTTCCCGATCAGCGCCGCGATCTCCTCCGCGTGCGCCCTTCCCGTCTCGTAGCCGCTTTCGTATGCCTCTTCGAAATGGCGGAAGGAATACTCGCTCATCTCCCCGAGTTCGGGTTCCAGCCAGAGATCGATGTACTTTTTCCCTTCCTCTCTGCGATACCCGGCGATCCGCGTGGAGAGGATGTCCAAGACTTCGATCAGCACCCGCAGGGCGTTATAGGTCTTTTTCCCGTGTTCCCGCCGGCCCAGCACGTCCACGGCGACCACTTTGTCCGCGCCCATCTCCCTGACCGTCTGCGCGGGGACGCGCTCTAAAATGCCGCCGTCCACCAGCCGCATCTCCCCCGTCTCCACCGGCTTGAACAGCGCCGGGATGCAGGAAGAGGCAGTGACGGCGTCCGCCACGTTCCCCTCCGAGAGGGTGACCACCGACTGCCCGATCATGTCGGACGCCACGCAGCGGAAGGGGATTTTCAGGTCCGCAAACGTCACGTCGCCGAAATATTTTCCGAGTACCTTGCGCATCTTCCGCACGTCGAACAGCCCGCCCGGGCGCACGGTGACGTCGATGAGGTCGAGGGGGCGGAGCCGGCAGACGGCCTCCTTCATCTCCGCGGGCGTCATGCCCGCCGCGTATGCACCGCCGACCACCGCGCCCATCGAACAGCCCGCGATGTAGTCGGGGCGGATCCCCGCCTCTTCCATCGCCTGCAAAAATCCGATGTGCGCCACCCCCCGGCTGCCGCCGCAGCCCAATGCAAAGCCGAGTTTTTTCTTTCTCTTTCCTCCGCTCATCGCCAATCCGCTCCTTTCTTTTCTCTCATATTTTCCGCCCGATCTTCATAAGGATAACCGTTATGAAATCTTCTTCCGCTCTATCCCTTTCCCCCGCCCGCAGGCGGGACGGGCAATCCGCGCGGCCGAAAAAACCCGCAAAGTCCGTGCGCTCTGTTTTGTCCGCGCTGCCGCGCGCCGCCTTTGCCGCGGGGCTGATCGCCTTCGCCCTGCTGTTTGCGGTCTTTCCCGACCGCTATGTGCCCGTGTGTCTGGACGGAATCGCGCTGTGGGCGCTGAACGTCCTGCCCGCCGTCTTTCCCTTCCTGTTCGTCTCCTCTCTGCTCCGCCTGACGGGCGGCGCGGAAAAGGTATCCCGATTTTTCTCTCCCCTCTCCCGCGCCCTCTTCGCCGCGGGCGGGGAAAGCGGCTACTGCCTGTTCATGAGCCTTTTGTCCGGCTATCCCGTCGGCGCTTCCCTGGTGGCCTCCTATCGGCGGGAAGGGGGCGCAGGTCTGCGGGAGACGAAAATTCTCGCCTGCACCTGTTCGGTGTCCGGACCGCTGTTCGTGCTCGGCAGCGTGGGCGCGGGGATGTTCGGGGACAAAAAGACGGGATTTCTCATTCTCGCCGCCCATCTCCTCTCCGCCCTTCTGTCGGGCGTACTGCTGCGGTTCCTGCTCCCCCGACGCCCGGAGGCGACGGCAAAACACGCGCGCGCCAAAGAACGCCTTTCCCTTTCGGACGGGGTGCAGCGCGCCGCCGTGACCGCGATCGGCGCGGGCGGCTGTATCGCCGTGTTCTATGTGCTGTCCGCCATGCTTTCCGATTTCGGAATTTTGACGCCCCTGCAAGGGCTTTTGGGGAAAATCCCCCCGCTCGCCCCCTACGCGGAAGGGCTGACGAAAGGGCTTGTGGAGATGACGGGCGGGTGTCTCGCCGTGGCGGGACAGGGCGCGCTCGCCCCCGCCTGCTGCGCCTTTCTCGTGACGCTGGGCGGCGCCAGCCTCCTCTTTCAGCAGATCGTATGCCTGCGCCCCGCCGGCGTGCGGATTTCTCTATTTCTCTTCGTCAAGTTCTTACAGGCGGTCGCCGCCTTCTTCCTCTGCCTGCTCTTCTGCGCCCTCTGACGATCGGACGCCGGAACGGCCGCCTTTACACCCGCTGCCCCGCCTTTCAGACGCGGCTGTACGCGCCGAGCAACTTGCATTCCAGCGTCTTTTCCTCCATCTCCCGGAAAAAGGCGTCGAAAGCGCCGCTGCCGACGTCCGTCTCCGCTTCGATGAAAAAGCGATAATCCCCCGGCCTGTCCTTGACGGGGCGGCTTTCGATCTTGCTCATGTTGACGCCGTGAGAGGCGATGATCTGCAAAAGTTCCAAAAGGCTGCCGGGGCGATGGGGGCAGACGGCGGAGAAAAAGATCCGCGCGCTCGCCGCGGGGAGATTTTCCTGTCCTTTCTTCAAAAGGAGAAATTGGGTGAAATTGTTTTTCTCGTCCGAGATGCACTCTTCGCTGATGACGAATCCTTCGGGCAGAAAGGAGATGTGCGCGCCCGCGATCGCGGCGCTCCGTCCCGAAAAGTCCTCCGCCGCCCGCGCGACCCCGAACGCCGTCGATTCCGTGTCTTTCAGGGATGCAAACGGCATCTTCTCCATCAGAAACTGCGAACACTGCCCCAGCGCCTGGCGGTGGGAATACACCCGCCCGATGTCGGAAAAGGGCACTCCCTTCCGATAGATCAGGCGATGGTCGATTTTCAGAAAGCTCTCGCGCACGGCATACAGCCCGTCGGACGCCTGCAAGAGATCGAGGTTTTGCAGGACGCCCCCCTGCAGGCTGTTTTCGATGGGCACCGCCGCCGCGTCCGCCCTGCCCGTCTGCACGGCGCGGAAGACTTCGGAAAAATTGCGGAAGGGCACGCATTCGTCCCGCTCCCCGGCGGCGCCCTTCTCTTCGCTTTGTAAAAAGGTCTCCGCCGCCAGATGGGAATAGCTGTCCTCCGGCCCCAGATAAGCGATTTTCATATGTATCTCTCCTTTTTCGATCATTTCCCATTCTCCCCCGCCCCGCCCGCGCTTCGTCCGGGCGAAGGCCCCGATTGTTTTACCGGCTCTGTGTTCCGTCTGCCGCGCTTTCCGGCGACGACTATACCATGTCCGCGATGTCCAGAATCAGCCGTTCGGTATCCTCCCAGCCGAGACAGGGGTCGGTGATGGACTTCCCGAACACCGCGCCCGAAGGGTCGCTCCCTTCGACGAGAAAGCTCTCGATCATAAACCCCTTGACGATCTTTTTGAAGGCGGAATCGTAATTGCGGTTTTCCATGACCTCCTTGGCGATGCGTATCTGCTGGCGGCACTGCTTGCCCGAATTGGAATGGTTGCAGTCGATGACGATCGCGGGGTTTTTCAGTTTGGCGCCCGCGTACAGCTCCGCCACCCGCATCACCGTTTCGTAATGGAAATTGGGCACGTCCGCCCCCGCGCCGTCCACGCCGCCCCGCAGCACCGCGTGGGCGTAGACGTTCCCGCCCGAACGCACCTGATAATTGCGGTACTTAAATACCTGGGGGCTCTGTGCGGCGAAAATCGAATTGATCATCGCGGGCAGATTGCCGCTCATGGGATTCTTCATGCCCACGGGCGTGTCTATCCCGCTCGCCACGAGGCGGTGGAGCTGATTTTCGACGCTCCGCGCCCCCACGGCGTGATAGGAAAGCAGGTCCTCGACGTACGCCGTATTCTCGGGATAGAGCATCTCGTCCGCCCCCGGCAGCCCCGATTCCCGCATCGCGGCGATGTGCAGGGCGCGGATGCTGCGGATGCCCCGCACGATGTCCGCCTCCCCGTCCGGGTCGGGCTGGATGAACATCCCCTTGTACCCCACCCCTTTGGTGCGCGGCTTGTTGGTGTATATCCGCGGCACGATGACGAGCTTTTCCTTCACCCGCTCGTTGAGTTTCCCGAGCCGGGAAATGTATTCGAGCACGGGCGCCGATTCGTGCGCCGAACAGGGGCCCACGATCATCAGCATCTTGTCGCTGCGCCCCGAAATCACGGCGCGCACCTCTTCGTCCCGCCTCTTTTTTACCTCTCTGAGTTCCGCCGGCAGCGGCGTTTCCGCCATGAATTCCTCCGGCTCGGGAATGTAGTACTGTTTTTCCAGCATCGTCCTCTTATTTCCTCTCCTTTTCCGTTCTCTTTCCGAGCGCCGCATACACGTATTTCTCGACCTCTTCCGTCACCAGCCCGCGGATGGGAACGGAGAATTTCAGACAGTTCCGCACCGCCGTGGAACTGACGTGCAAAAGCTCCTGACGGCAGGGCAGGTATGCGACGAGCATATCTTCATTCAATTTCGAACTGATGAAATAATCGGCGGTTTCCCGCTCGTAATCGGAGACGCTTCGGACGCCGCGCACATAGACGCGGGCGTTTTCCCGCCTGAGGAGTTCCGCCGCCGTACCCGAAAAGCAGACGATTTTTACGCGGCTTTCTCCGGGAAACATCAGGCGGAGCATCTCCGCCCGCTCCTCTTTCGTAAACAGCGGCGTCTTGCCCGGATTGACCATCACCGCCACGACCGTCTCCCCGAACATTTGGAGACAGTCTTCGATCATCGCCTTATGCCCGATCGTGGGCGGGTCGAAAGTCCCCGCAAACACGCATTTTGCCTTGTATTCCATAAATTGCGACTCCTTTTTTGCCCCCGCATTTCTCAGACGGGGCGGTAAAAGGCGAATTTTGCCTTTCCGTATTTGCGCTCGTCAAATCTTTCCAATCCGGGGATTTCGCCGTCCGGGAGGACATCCCGTTCGAGCACGGCGACGCCGCCCTCCGCCAGAAGTCCTCTTCCGGCGAGCTTTTTCAGCGCCTCCGCGCCGCAGTCCAGGCGGTACGGCGGGTCGAGAAAGACGATGTCGAATTTTCCCTCCAGCCTGTCCAGACAGACGGAATAATCGAGATTGTACACCTTCGCCTCATCCCTGCCCAGGCCGAGTTTTCTGATATTCTCCCCGACGAGCCGGACGCTGTCGCGGGACAAATCGTTGAATACCGCTTCGCGCGCGCCGCGGGAAAGGGCTTCCAGACCGAAGGCGCCCGTCCCGCAAAACAGGTCGAGCACCCGCGCGCCGTACAGCTTCGGAGACAGAATGTTGAACAGGGCTTCCCGGGCGCGGTCGGAAGTGGGCCGCACCTCCGTGCCCGGAAATTCTTTCAGCACTCTGCTTCTGTATTTTCCGCCGATGATCCGCATGATCTTCTTTCCTTACCACCCACACCCTGGCTCCCTTGTGCAAAGGGAGCTGTCATGCGCAAGCATGACTGAGGGATTGTCTGTTCGGGGTTGGATTTGCTATATCGCAAACCAGCTTTCTTATCCCCTCCGTCTCGCTCCGCTCGACACCTCCCCTCACATCTCCGTTTCGTTAAATTTTTTCGAAGAAAAAATTTAACGAGAGTCTGCGGAAGGATTTATACAGGACTCCTACCTTCGACACGCCGCGATGCGGCTGACTGCCGGTTTGTCTCTCGCGGCGCTGCCGCTCGTTTCACCTTGTTTCCGCCTTTCACAAGGGCAAAAAGTGCATAACAAGTGACGCCCTTTTTGCGGATTTATTCTTATCCCCTCCGGTGCTTCGCACCACCTCCCCTTTCCAAAAGGGGAGGCATGAGAGGAGAACAAAAACGCAAGCCCGACAATGTATTGCGCAGTATTGCGCAGCAGATACGCGTTTCGCTCGTTTTACCGCTTTTTCTTAGGCTTTGTGCCGGGCAGGCCGCCGTAATTGATCTTCTTGGGCTTATTTGCCGCTTCTTCCGCCGCCTTTGCCGCGATCTCCTGCTGGCGGAGGGTCTTATTCCGCCGCCCGTACGCGCCCGCGATATACAGTCCGCCCGAAACGAAGACGGGGATCACGCAAAACGCGCAGCCGACGAAAAAGCTGATCGCCGTGCCCGTGGCGTTGAGTTCGAGCAGGGGCAGGACGATCCACCCCGCGAGAAAATAGAAGATGAGGGACATGATCGCCAGACCGCGGCTCAATCCCTCTCCGTCGTCCGCCTGCGCAAAGCGCACGAGTTCCTCCTGATTGCAGCCGAAGGCGATACAGCCGATAATGGGCAGCAGCGCGACGAACGCGCCGATGACGAATCCCTTCCAGGGGCGGTACTCCTTTTCGAACTTATAGCTGGTGATGTTGAGTTCGCCGCCCGTCTGCATGGCGGAACGCCGTTTCATATTGCCGGAAACGAGCATTTCGTAATGCGTTCCGCCGCACACCCACATCAACAAGCCGTTATAGGCGATCGCCACGACGGCGCAGATCACCGCCCAGGCCATCTGCGCGCCCAGGCTCATCTCCCGCGAATACACCGTCAGCATAACGATGCTGGCGACGAAATACATCAGCCAGGGAGTTAACGAGCGCAAAAAGCATTCGCGCACGATCCGCCAGAAAACCTTCCATTTTGCCTTAAATCCGGACATGGTACCCTCCGTTTTGTTTTTCTTGTGTCAAACTCCGCACGGACAGCGCAGGACGCGCTTGTCCGAAACGATCATGGAAACCCGTCTGTCGCCCGCCGTTTCGGGCACTTCCCGCACGATCTGAAAATCGTAGCAATAGGCGACGGTCAGCACTTCGGGGCGTTCGGCGAGAAACCGATCGTAATATCCCCTGCCGTATCCCAGCCGCGCCCCCCGCCCGTCCACGGCGAGCAGGGGCAGGACGGCGACGTCCAATCCGCCTTTATATTCCTCCCCGACCGGCTCCCGTATCCCGAAGGAGGACAGGGAAAAATCCTTTCCGTACGCCGCGGCGTACATCCGGTTTCCTTCCGTCACGGGACTGTACACTTTCTTCCCCGCGGCAAGCAGGTATGCGACGAGCTTGTCCGTCGGCGCTTCGGACGAGAAGGAGAGGTAGACGAAAAACCGCTCTTTCTCCGCCGCGCCCGAGCGGATGAAATTTTCGAGAAGCAGGTCCTCTTTCGCGTCCCGGTTTTCGTTTTCGCCGCGGCGCTTTTTCATGTACGCGCGCAGGGACGCCTTCCGCTCTTCCGCGCTGCCCGGCGCCCCGTCCGCGAACCGGAATCTATTCGTATTCATAGACAAACTCCGCGCGCCGGGTGACGGCGCAAAGAATTTCGTAGGAAATGGTCCCCGCGTCCGCCGCCGCTTTGTCGGCGTCCGTCATCACGGGCACTATGCCGCCCGGCCGCGTCCCGCCCCGCACCACGCAGGCGTCCATGCACAGCGGCGAAAGCGTGCCGTTCGCTTCTCCCGTTCCCACGTTTGCCGCGCTCCGGAAAAAGCCGTCCGCATATCCCGCCCGGAGGACGGTCATCTTTTCCCCCCGGCAAAGGGGAGCGGGCGGCTCGCCGTACCCCGCGCCGCCCCGGGAATAGCGGCGGGACTGGATCGTCCGCGCATACACCTTCATCGCCTTTTTCAAGGGCGGGCGAAAGGCGCTCCCTTCGGGCAGATACCCGTAAAGTCCCAGCCCGATCCGCACCATGTCGAAGGAAAATTCCCCGCCGAGCAGGGCGCCGTAGGTGGCGGACAGGTGTTTACACAGCCCGGGATAGTATTCTTCGCACACCTCTCCCGCCCGGACGAACAGGCGGCGCTGTCTCTCCGACTCCTCCCGCGAATGGGAATAGAGGTGGGAATACACCCCCTCTGCCCGCACGAGCGGGTGACCTTTGAGAAAACGGCATATCCTGCCCAGTCCCGGAAGATTGGTGCCGTAGCGGTTCATGCCGGTGTTTGCCTGCAAATGGACGGCGACCTCTTTTCCCTTCCGTTCCGCCGCCTCCGCGAGCAGCTTTGCCCGCCAGAGATCGGGGACGGAGGCGATGAAGCCTCCTTCGACGAGCGCTTCCGCTTCGGCGTAATCGGCGGGCGGGGTGAGGACGAGCACGGGTTTCCCGCACGCCGCCGTGCGCAGCGCCTTTCCTTCGTCCGAGAGGGCGACGGCAAACATGTCCGCGATCCCCTCCAAAGCGCAGGCGACCGCCTCCGCGCCGTGGCCGTAAGCGTCCGCCTTGACAACGGCGCACAGCCGGGCGCCCGTCAGTTTCCGGAAATACCGCGCGTTGTCCGCAATCGCGCCGAGATTGACTTTTGCGACAATTTTCTGCATACCTCCATTATATGCGCCCCGCGCGGCGAAAATGAAGGGAGCCTCCCTTCCTCCCGGCAGAGCGCGCAAAATGCGAAATTGCGGGAGACGGGGCGCGTTACGGGAGATTATTCATAGAGAATCCGATGGCAGTTGTCGCACTCGATGACGCCGCCTCCCGTCAGTTTGCTCATCGCCGCGAGCGGCGGCTGCATGCTGCAGAAGGGGCAGCGGTTGTCTTTGAGTTTTCCCACCACGGGGAACACCTTTTCCTTCCGCTTTGTCCTGTATTTTTCCATCACGTCTTCGG
The DNA here is from genome assembly GCA_018712725.1 of Candidatus Scatosoma pullicola. Classification (GTDB taxonomy): domain Bacteria; phylum Bacillota; class Clostridia; order Christensenellales; family Borkfalkiaceae; genus Scatosoma; species Scatosoma pullicola. The sequence goes on along the minus strand of DVGN01000017.1, from coordinate 16,875 downwards.
GAATGCCCTTTTTGAGTTCGGCGAGCTTCCCTTCGATCTCCCGGCGCTCCCCTTCTTTCGACGCCTTGACGGCATTGTATTTTTCAAAGGATTCCTTGTACTGCTTCTGCATCGCGATGACCTGCTTTTTCAGCTTCTGGTATTCCTCATGTGTGGAATTGACCGCCGCCGTCAGCGCCGCGAGTTCGGATTTGATCTTTTTGAGTTCGTCGGAGAGGGACAGGGCGCTCTTCTTGTAAAAGGCGATGTCCGCGCCCCCTTCCACCAACTCGTCGAGATGGGCGAAGTCTTTCAGGGTGTCCTCCGTCCTGAGATACCGTTTCGTCAGTTCCCGCGCTTCGTTTTTCAGCTGCGCCGCCTTCGCGTCGAAAGCGTCCAGCTTGTCCGCCGCGGCTTCGAGAAATTTTTTGCGCTTGATGTAATCCTTGCGTTCGGGACAGCCCGCCAGTTCCCGCTCCAGCGCGTACAGTTTCTTGTCCTCTTCCTGATATGCGAGAATCGCCTGCAATTCCATGTATGTTGACCTCCTGCTTTGTTTCTGTTATCGGAAAGCACCGTGCGAAGCGGTGCTTCTGTTGTCTTTTTTTGCCGTTCGTCTCTCCCCCGCCCGGGGGGAATCGTCAGAGCAGCGCCTTGTCGGTATGAAAGATACACGCCGCGCCCGACCGCGCCTTTACCTCGCGGCAGAACTTTTCGAATCCGTAATTTTCCGAAGCGTAATGGGTGAGGGCGATGACCGACATCCCCTTTTCCAGCGCCGCGGCGACGATATGATGTTTGAAGTCGGACGAGACGATGACTTCCGCGCCCAGCCCGCAGGCGAAGGCGACCGCCTCTTCGTCCGCGCCCGCCCCGCAAAAGCTGGCGACGCGGGAAATTTTGCGCTTCGAATCTCCGTAGACGCATACCTGCCCCGCCGGAAGCGTCTTTTTCAGGCTGTCGGCGAGATCGGCGGGCGCACAGCTTTCCACGCCGTACATCCTGCCGTAAGCGCCCTTGACGCCGCCCGCTTCCACTTCGTGCATGCACTTCTCCGCCCGCGCTTCCGCAAAGGAGCCTTCGCCCGCCTTCTTCCCCGCGGCGACCGCCGCCGAGAGCATGACCCCGCGCATCAGGCTTTCGTCGATGCCGTAAGGAGCGCAGTCGAGATTGAGGTGCATGGAGATGACGGAGATGCCGTTTTCGACGGCGCGGATGAGTTTCTGTCCCGTTCCGAGCACGTCGCGCGTCCCGTGCAGCGGCTCCCCGCCGCACAGATTGCCGATCTTCGCGTAGATGGCGGGATGATGGGTGACGACAATTTTGCAGCCCTTTTCCGCCGCCTCCCGGAGCGCCCCGAAAGACAGATCGAGAGAGAAGAGAATTTTTTCCGCCGCAGATCCGGCGTCCAGCAGAATGCCGCTGTTGTCGTAAGCGCCGTACTTCGCGCAATAGGCGTCGCTGAGCGCCTTGGGCGCGAGTTCGTCGAGCAGGGAATACAGTTCATCCGTTCTCATTTTTTAACACTTCCTCCAAACGCCTTCTGCGTTCTTCCAGCGCCGTCCGGCTGTTTTCGCCGAGTCCGGGCACGGAGAGATATTCCCCGATTTCCCGAAGCTGTTTTTCCGTCCGTCCGATAAACGCCGGGGGGCGGGAGCGTAGATTTTCTCCGCCGAACATGTACCCGGCGGGGGAATAGTCCTGCGCCCTCTCTCCGGGCAGAAGCCTGCGCCCCTTGACGACGTCGTAGAATTTTCCGCCGACCTGAAAGGTGAAATCCCGCTCTATGTACCCGCCCGCGCGGATGAGAAAGCGGCGGAGAAATTCGGCGTCGTGCATGGGCTGAAAGAGGAATTTTTCGGGGAGATACCCCCACTTTTCGTCCGACAGGATGCCGACGATCTCCCTGCCGCCCATGCCGGCGATGAGCACTTCGTCCGCCCGCGGCTGCCCTTCGAACCCGGCGCCGAGATACCCCTTCGCCCTGCCCGCCGCCACGTACGCCGCCAGCAGGCGCTCCGCCTTGGAGAGGCTTCCCGCGCTGATGTCCGAAAAGACCGCGCGCCCGCAAAGCCCCTTTTCCAGCATGTATTCCGTGCAGTAGCCGTGGTCGCAGCCGACGTCCGCAAACACCTCCGCCCTTTCGAGAAGGGAACACAGCGTCCCGATTCTGCCCCCCCTTTTGTCCCCGCCTGCGCTCATTCGAGATAGTCTTTGAGTTTTTTGCTGCGCGACGGATGGCGGAGCTTGCGCAGCGCTTTGGCTTCAATCTGGCGGATGCGCTCCCGCGTGACGTTGAATTCCCTGCCCACCTCTTCGAGTGTGCGGGGCTTGCCGTCGTCGATCCCGTAGCGGAGACGAAGCACTTTTTCCTCCCGGGGGGTGAGGGTGTCCAGGACGCGGAGGAGCTGCTCTTTCAGCATCGTGAACGCCACCGAGTCGCTGGGGGTGGTCGTCTTTTCGTCCTCTATGAAGTCGCCGAGATGGCTGTCCTCCTCTTCGCCGATGGGGGTTTCGAGGGAGACGGGATCCTGCGCGATCTTCTGGATTTCGCACACCCGCTCTTCGGAGACGCCCATCTTTTCGGCGATCTCGCGGGGGGTGGGCTCCCTGCCGTATTCCTGCAACAGGATGCGCGACACGCGGGTGAGCTTGTTGATCGTCTCCACCATGTGCACGGGGATGCGGATGGTACGCGCCTGATCGGCGATCGCGCGGGTGATGGACTGCCGTATCCACCAGGTGGCGTAGGTCGAGAACTTGAAGCCCTTCTGGTAGTCGAACTTCTCCACCGCCTTCATGAGCCCCAGATTGCCCTCCTGAATGAGGTCGAGAAAGAGCATGCCCCGCCCGACGTACCGCTTGGCGATGGAGACGACGAGGCGGAGGTTGGCTTCGGAAAGCCGCTTTTTCGCCGCTTCGTTCCCGTCCTGCATCTTCTGCGCCAGCTCGATTTCCTCATCCGCCGAAAGCAGGGGCACCCGCCCGATGTCTTTGAGGTACATCTTGACGGGATCGTCCAGACCGATGTCCGAAAGCGCCTGCTCGAACAGCTCTCTGTCCCGCTCGTCTTCGTCCACGATCTGAATGCCCGCTTCGCCCAGCGACTTGTACACGTAGTCTATCTGGTTGGGGTTGGTGTCGTATTTCTCCATGATGTCGCAGAGCGCATTGGTGGAAATACTCCCCTTCATCTTGTAGTTGTTGATGATACCGCTTAAAATTTCGTTGAGTTTTTGTTCGGATACCATTTTATTACCCTGTGTCCTCCTGTAGCTAAATCCGTCCGGAAACAGTCCCCGCAAGGATTATTTTCAGACTTTGTCCTCCGTTTGATTCCGGGAAGCGCGTTTTTCACCGCGCGCCCCTCTTTTTCAGCCGCCGCATGCACTCGTCCAGCCGGCGCGCGATCTCCTTGCGCCTGCCCGTGTCCGTCTCCGCTTCGAACCGCTTCTTGCATTCGTCGATCTCCGCCTGCAGCCCCTCCTCTTCCAGCGTTTGCAGGCTCTCTCCGAAAAAGCGCTCCGCCACGGACCCCGAAAGTTTGTCGCCGTAGTTGAGGTCGAGAATTTCGTTGAACTCCGGGCTGTCCTCGCCGAGTATCTCGAACAGCTCGGACGGGCGCACCCGCTCGCCGTTCCGCTCGCACGCCGAAATGTACTCCGCTATGATTTTATGCACATTATCGTCGAATCCGATACCCGAAATGTCGCATTTTTCCGCATAGGGCGCCGAAAACAGCTTCGCCGCCAGCACGAAACGCGCCGCTTTTTTATACTTGTCCGTCCCCGCCGCCGCTTCCGGAAGCACGGGGAGGGAGATTTCCGTCTGCTTCCCCTCCGCGGGGAGGTTTTGCAGATCCCGTTCCAGGGACTGATAGGTGAATCCCGTCCTGTCGCGGAGCTTTTTGAGGAGGTCCTCCTTCTCGCTTTCGCTCTCCGCCGACCGCACGATTTTCAGCGCCTCCGCCACGAAGGAACGCTTGTCCTCCGATCTGGAGAGGTCGTATTTCTTTTCGAGAGAATGCAGCTTGTAGTCGATGAGGGGCATGGCTGCGTCCAGGCACTTCTGATAGGCGTCCGCCCCCTGCTTTGCCACGTCGTCGGGATCCAGCCCGTCGGGCAGGGGCACCACCCGGACGCTGAGATTTTCGTCCTTTAAGATCTCCAAGCCCCGAAGGTCGGCCTTCTGCCCAGCGAAATCCCCGTCGTAACTGATGTACACGTTTTCCGAATACCGCTTGACGAGCCGCGCCTGGTCTTTGGTGAGCGAGGTACCCATGGAAGCGACGACGTTCTTAAATCCCGCCTGATAGAGGGAAATCGTGTCCATGTACCCCTCCACGACGATGACGTCGGAAATGGGCTGTTCCCGTTTGAGTTTTTTCAAGAGATTGATGTTGTAGAGGGTCTTGCTCTTGTTGAACACCATCGTTTCCTTGGTGTTCTTGTACTTGGCGAAATCCGATTTTTCCAGAAGCCTGCCGCCGAATCCCACCACTTCGTCGAAGGCGTTGATGATGGGAAAGATCAGCCTGCCCCCCTGCGAATCGATGAGTTTTCCGTTTTTCGATTCCGCCAGAACCCCGCTGTCCACAAGATCTTCCCGCGTATATCCCTTTCCCGCGAGATATTCGGGCAGGGAATAAAAGTCGAGAGAGGCGCCCAGCCCGAATTTCTTCACCGTCGTGGGCGCGAGTTTTCGCCGGGAGATGTATTCGAGATGCGCCCCCGCGTCCCCGCCGTACAGGTTGGAGAGGTAAAAGCGGGCGCTGTCCAGGAGAATTTTGATGAGGCTGTCCCGCTTTTTCCTGAGTTCCGCCGCCCGTTCGGTGTCGAAATTGCTCTCGGGCAGGGGCATTTTCGCGCGGGCGGCGAGGATGCGCACCGCGCCCATGAAATCGGTGGATTCGATCTCCCGCACGAAGGTCACCACGTCCCCCGATACGCCGCAGCCGAAACAGTGATAGAACTGTTCCGCTTCGTTCACGGCAAAGGACGCCGTCTTCTCGTGATGGAAGGGACAGCAGGCCCAGTAGTTGCCCCCCTTCCGTTCCAGCGGCACATAGCCGCCGATCACCTCCACGATGTTGTTTTTCTGTTTTAATTCCTGCATATAGCGGGGATCGATGCCTCTCCCGCCCGTCGTCATACCGTCACACCTCCCAAAGAAAAGGTCTCGGGGATAAACAGCCCTTCGAATACGCCGATCGCATACCTGTCCGTCATGCCGGAGAGATAGTCGCAGACGATCTGCTCCTTCGGCGCGCTTTCGGCAAGGCGGAGATACTGCTCGGGCAGCCGTTCGGGGTATTGAAGGAAATACTCGTACATCGCCGTCAGCATCCGCTCCGCCCTCTCCTGCATGGACTTGTTGGTCAGGGCATAGATATTCTTAAACATGAAGGAGCGGAGTTCAAACATCGCCTTTTCCACCTCTTCGGACATCCGAACCCCGTCCGTCCCCGCCGAATGCACGTAGATGTCCGTGATGACGGTGTTGATGCGCTCCCGGGTGGCATGTCCCAGAACCGCAACCGCGTCCTTGGGCAGGTCTTCGTCTTTGAGGATCCCCGCCCGGATCGCGTCCTCGATGTCGTGATTGATATAGGCGATGCGGTCGGCGAGGGAGACGGCGGCGCCTTCCAGCGTCGCGGGATGCCCCGTGCTCTTGTGCTGCAAAATGCCGTCCCGCACCTCCGCCGTGAGATTCAGCCCCCGCCCGTCCTTCTCGATGACGTCCACCACCCGCAGGGACTGGACGTTGTGTTCGAAGCCGAAGGGACAGAGCTTGTCCAGGACCCGTTCGCCCACGTGGCCGAAGGGGGTATGTCCCAGATCGTGCCCCAGCGCGATCGCCTCCGCCAGGTCTTCGTTGAGGGAGAGGGCGCGCGCGATGGCGCGGGAGATCTGCGCCACGTCCAGCGTGTGGGTCAGGCGGGTGATGTAGTGATCCCCTTCGGGCGCGAAGAATACCTGCGTCTTGTTTTTCAGGCGCTTGAAGGAATTGCTGTAAATGATCCTGTCCCTGTCCCGCTGGAAATCGGTGCGGAAAGAACAGGGGATCTCCTCCCGCGCCCTGCCCGCCGTCTCCGCCGATTTTTTCGCATACGGGGAAAGATATTTTTCTTCGATCTCGAATGTGCGCTCCTTTACCGAGCGGCAGCCCGCGTCCGTCATTTCCCTCTCCTTTGCCGAATCGCCGCAGTACTTTCGACTTTTCGACAATAATATATACGACTTTTCCCCGCCTTTTCCCTCTTTTTTTTCGCGAAAAACGGCGATTTTTTTTATTTTTGCGCTTTTCTTTTGCAAAACGCGGAAAAACGACGGCAAAATTTTGCCGTCGTCAAATCCCTGTATCCTTCTTTTCCGTCTTTTACGCCCAAAACGTCACGCGTGCACCTTGACGAGTCCGCCGCCCGCAAGCCGGGATTTTTCCGCCGCGATGCCCATCAGATGGCTCTCGACGGACGCTTCCAGAGAGGTCTCCGGCTTCGCCCTGCCCGAGAGGACTTCGTACAGCTCGCAGACGAGGCCGTAATCCCCGCCGCCGTGTCCGAACTGGTCCTGCACGTGCAGGAATTCCTTTTGCGGCTGCGCCTCTTCGCCGAACTTTTTGAGGTCGAGCACGTCCCTCTCCTCATCCAGCAGAATTTCCCCTTCCGTGCCGCAGAATTTGATGATCCTGCCGCCGTTCGCCGTGAAGGCCGTCATCGTGAGCGTCGCCTTCACGCCGTTTCGGAAGGTGATCTGGGTGAGCTGATGGTCCACGGCGTCGTTGTCGCAACGGAACACGCACCTGCCGTAAGGTCCCGTCTCCACCGCCTTGCGGAGCAGTTCCTCCGTCAGAGGAATTTCCGGCGTCAGGACGTTGAAGGGCCAGCCGTTTTCGGGCGAGCCGTATTTCTTCCAGCGCTCTATGTACAGGCGGTAAGCGCTGTACGGGCAGGTGTCCTTCAAAGAGCAATCGGAACAGCGCGCCGCCGAACCTTCGGGGGCGTTCTCCGCGTTGAAGAAGGTCAGTCCGCCCACGGACGAGACGCTTTCGCAGGGGGAATTCGCATACCATTGCAGCAGGTCGAGATCGTGGCAGCACTTGGCGAGGATCATGGGGGTGGTGTCCTCCGTCCGCCGCCAGTTTCCGCGCACATAGCTGTGCGCCTGGTGCCAATACGCCACCTGTTCGATCGCCTGGATCGCCACCAGCCGCCCGATCGCCCCTTCGCGGAGCAGGTCGAACGCCCTGCGGAAGGAGGGCGCATAGCGCAGAACGTGGCAGACCAGCACCTTGCCGCCGTACTTCTTCTGCGTCTCCAAAAGGCGCAGGCACTCTTCGCGGCTCGCCGACACCGGCTTTTCGAGCAGGAGATCGTAGCCGAGTTTCAGACCCTCTACCGCCTGCCAGACGTGGTCGGCGTCCTGCGTCGCCACGACGAGAAGGTCGGCGCGCTTCTGCCTGAAAAAGCTGTCGTCGTCCGAGAAGAGATTTTCCGCGGGCACGCCGTATATTTTGCCGTACTTTTCCAGTTTGACGGGATTGGTGTCGCAGATCGAGACGATTTTGAATTTGTCCGGCATCCGGGCAAAAAGCCTGCCGTAAGTCTCCCCGCCCCGGCTGCCGCAGCCGAGAATCGCCGCCGTGAAAATCCTATTTGCCATTTGCCTACCTCCGTCCGCCGTTTATCCGATTTTGCCCGTAGGCATTGGCGGACTCCCGTTCAGGGACACCGAAATTATAGCAGTTTTTCTCCGCCCTTTCCAGCCGTTTCAGGGGGTATTTGTGTCAAAAATTGATTTATTCAGGCAAAGAGCGATCCCGGAAATCCCGCGAAAGCATAAAAGAGGGCGTCGTATCGCCCCGCCGTAAAAGGCGGCAAAAAAGGTCCCCTTTATATAAAGGGAGCCTTTCAGCCGTTGCGGCGGGGATTCTTTCCGAATTCCCGCCGATAGGCGCGGTAAAAGGTATTGGAGCTTTCGAAGCCGCAGGCATAGGCGATCTGCAGGACGTTTTCCCCTTCCCCCGCGGCGAGCATTTTTTCGGCGCGGCGGGCGCGCAGGCGGTTGACGTAACCGTTCCAGCCCTCCGAAAGGTATCTGCCCAAAATGCGGGAAAGATGTTCGCGCGAGTAGCCGAACTGCCGGCTGAGCGCCGACAGGGACAGATCGTCCGCCGCGTTCGCCTCCGCATAGCGGAGTACGGAGCAGACGAGTTCGGCGTTTTTATCCCGGCTGCGCGCCTGCAGCGGAACGCTTTCCGCCAGCCGCGCGAGCAGCATCTCCGCCGCCCCGCAAAGCAGCGTCGCCGCATACCTGCCCCGTTCCGAGCACAAAGAATACAGATTTTCCAAAAAACCGAAACCGGCAAAGGAGAAAAAGGACGGGAACGCCCTGTCCCCCTGCGCGCGGAAGAAGTCGTCGAAAGGGCTTCTGTCCCCCACGAGAATATAGGCGGAAGAGCTTTCCGCGTCCCGGTAGGAATGCACCCGGAAGCTGTCCGCAAAACACGCCTGTCCCGCCGAGAGCAGTTTTGTCTCCCCGTCGACGGTGGCCTCCGCGCCGCCCGATTCGATAAAGACGAATTCCATCGCGCTGTGGAAGTGCGCGCGCGCATTGTCCAAAGGACGGTGGTCGAACAGGTAATATCCCCGCCCTTCGGCGGGCAGTTCGTAATAACTCATCTCTCCCCTGCCCTGCGCTTACGCCAATTTTCTGCCCATGAGGACGCCCATCACGGACGCCATCATCAGCCCGCGCGTCCAGCCGCTGGAATCGCCCAGGCAGTGAAGCCCCGCGATGTTGGTGTTGAAATCGGTGTCCATCTTGATGCGGTTGCTGTAAAATTTGAGTTCGGGCGAATACAGCAGCGTCTCGGCGGCGGCAAAGCCGGGCACGACGTAATCGACGGACTGGATGAAGTTGATGATGTTGATCATCGTGCGGTAGGGCATCGCCGCCGTGATGTCCCCCGCCACCGCGTCTTTGAGGGTGGGGCGGAGGTTGGAGCGGGAAAGTTCCTTGTCCCACGTCCGCTTGCCGTCCAGAATGTCCCCGAAGCGCTGCACGAGGATGTGCCCGGCGCCCAGCATGTTGGTCAGCTCGCCGATCTTCTGCGCATAGGCGATGGGCTGGTTGAAGGGATAGGAGAAATTGTGCGAGCAGAGAATGGACACGTTGGTGTTGTCCGACTTGAAATCCTTATAGCTGTGCCCGTTGACGACGGCGAGATTGTTGTCGTAATTCTCCTGCGAGACGAAACCGCCGGGATTCTGGCAGAAGGTGCGCACCTTGTTCTTGAAGGGCTTGGGGTAGCCGATGAGCTTGGATTCGTACAAAACCTTGTTCACCGTCTCCATGACTTCGTTTCTCACCTCCACGCGCACGCCGATGTCCACCGTGCTGGGGACGTGTTCCACGCCGTACTTTTCGCACAGCTTTTCCAGCCAGTCGGCGCCCCGCCGCCCCGTCGCCACGACGGTGTCCGTCGCGAAGATGTCCATGCTCTTGCTGCCGTCCGCCTTGGTCACGGACACCCCCTTGCACACCCCGTCTTCGATGATGAGGGTGTTGCACTCGTAGTCGAACAGGATCTCCACGCCGTTTTTCAGGAGGTATTTTTCGATGGAGAGATAGATGCTCTGCGCCTTTTCCGTGCCCATGTGGCGGATGGGGCAGTCCACGAGTTTGAGCCCCGCCTGAATGGCGCGCAGGCGTATCTCCTTGACTTCGTCGCCCGGATTCAGCCCTTCGACGTGTTCGTCCGCGCCGAATTCGAGATAGATCTTATCGGCATAGTCGATGGTCTCCTGCGCGAGCGTTTCGCCGATGAGCTGGGGCAGATCTCCCCCCACTTCGCAGCTTAAAGACAGCTTGCCGTCCGAAAAGGCGCCCGCGCCCGAAAAGCCCGTCGTGATGTGGCAGTAGGGCTTGCAGTTCATGCACTTCTGCGTCTTGACCTTGGGGCAGTGCCTGTTCTCCACCGACTTCCCCTTTTCGACGATGACGATCTTCTTTTTGCTGCCGTTTCTGAGCATCTCGATCGCCGTGAAAATGCCGGAGGGTCCCGCCCCCACGATGACTACGTCCGTCTTCATATTCTTCTTCCTCCGAAATCGAATTCCCGCCGCCGCGCGGCGTCCGCATGACCCGCATGAAAAAACCGCCCGAACGATATACCCCGGAACTTTTCTCTTCCGGTCAACCGAATCGGCGGCTGTTTCTGCGCATCCACATACGACGTTATTATACCATTCCCGCTTTGGCTTGTCAAGCGAAAACCTATTTATTTCACGCAAATTTCACAATGCGTTATCCTGCGCCGGAGCTTCCGCAGCCGCCGAAGCCGCCTGTTCCGCCTGTTCCGCCTGCGCCGCGCGGCGTGCCTTGCGCTCGTTGGCGTCGTAGAGGACGCGGAGTTTATAGTAGTTGTAGCGCAGGATAAACAGCGACGGCAGATTGAAAAAGATGTTGACTGCCGCCACGGGGAGGGTGAGGCAGAGGATAAAGCGGAAGGGAAAGAACAGGATGACGAGAAAGCCCGCAAACACGCCGGCAAAATGGATGACTTCTCCGTATGCCGCTTCCAGCATATAGCGTTCGAGATAGGCGTTGTTTTTTGGTTCGGCGATCTTGTTTTTATGGAAATTGGTGAACTGACCGAGTTCGGGGATCTTGTCCTTCCACTTGCGGATGCGCAGTTTTTCGTAGAACTTCTTCTCCTTAGGAAAGGCGGCAAAGCCCCTCTTTTCGCAGGAAAACCACTTCGCGGGCAGCCGGCGGATGAGAAAGGCGAACAGCCCGTCCACCGCGATCGCGGCGACGGCGGCGAGTGCGATCAGCCCCAGCATCTGCCAGAAACCGAGCGACCACAGGGGCGAACCCGCCAGGGCGTTGACGGCGGCAAGCAGGACGATGCAGACGCCGATCGCCGAAAGATACAGCTTCATTCTCTCTCTCCTTTTTCCGCCCTGTCTCCCGCGGAATTTCCGTCCGCCGCGTCCCCTTCGGAGACGTTATTTACAGACATGGGTACGTCCTTTTCGGACAAATCGCCTTCGGGCGCGGCATAGGCGAGCGGAATGCCGTACACCCGCTCGTAAGTCTCCTTCCAGAGGCGGAAATTCTCCTCTTTCATCTTCTCCGCCGCCCGCTTTTCGCCCAGGGAAAGATCGGGATACAGGGGCGGGAGGATGTGCAGGGAATAGATCTGGCGGGGATAGCCGTCGGCGTCGAGGTCGTCGGCGTCCCGCATCGTGATGAACAGGGGCAGGACGGGCACGCCCGCGCGCACCGCCATCTTGAATCCGCCCGATTTCAGGGGACGGGGTTTGCGGTAGTTCCACCACATGCCCTGTTCGGGATAAATGAGCACCTTTTCCCCCCGCTTCAACAGGGTGTTGACGGCGGAGAGAAAATCGATCATCGTGCGGGGATTGGAGGACAGGGGCAGGGTGTCGCAGTGCTTGAACAAAAATCCGTACAGCCCCGGAAAATTGGTGTAATTCCCTTCCCGGATGACCTTGTACAGCCGCTGCTTGCGAATGTGCCCGCGGATGGGGTTGAAGAGTATGTAATTGTCGTAGGCGGAAAAGTGGTTGCAGGTGAGGACGGCGCCCCCTTTGTCGAGCACGGAGAGATACTCCGTCCCCTCCACCGATTCCGTCTCGATGATCCCCTTTCTGATCAGCTTTTTGAAAAAGGCGTCCCCCACCGAATTGGCGACAAAGCGCAGCACTTTGTTCCAGGGCTTTTTCGTGAGATAGTCCGCCTGTCCGGGCATGAGCACGGGCGCGGGCGGGTCGTTTTCGACGTCTTCGTCAAACCGCCTCTCCCGCTCGTACTGTTCGATCCGTTCCAAAACCTCCCGCCTGCCGGGAGATACTTTCGACAAATCCATGGTGCCTTCCTTCGTCCTTTTTTGTCCGTTTTCCGTCCGTCTTGTATCCGCTTTTTACTCGGAAATTTCTTCGGCAGCCGCCTTTCCGTAACGCTTGCCGTACACCTTGAAATACCCGTCTTCGCGCTCGATTTCCCGGCGGGCAAGGGCGGCGAGCCCCTCTTCGCAGGACATATCCCGCTCCATGTCGGCGGCGGAGAAATTCTCGTAAATGCCGCGGATCAGGGGGTAAAACTCCGTCTTTTCCGCGTATTCCCAGAAAAACTGCCGATAGGGAATGTCGGGATAGTGCCAGGGTTTCCAGGTCATGCCGTAATGCACGATGCGGAGCTCTCCGCGGAACAGCCTGTCTTTGGAGACGGGGAACTTGTTCCACGCCCGGGGAAGCTGCAACACGCGGTCCTGGCAGAGGACGTTGAGATAGTCCTCGTCCTGGATGACGGTGAATTTGTACTTTTTGAGGAGATCGGCGAATTTCTCGTAAAAGCCCTCTTCGCGGAAGCCTTTGAGGTTCATGAGGATGACCCCCGCGTTGAAGAACATATCGGGATTCAGCCCGTCCACGGTGCGCACGTATTCCTTGTAGACCTTGAAGCTGTTCACCCCTTCGCAGGGCGCGCCGCCGATCAGATTGTCTTTCAGATCGTAGTTGTACAGGGCGGACAGATCCCCCAGGACTACCGTGTCGCAGTCGAGATAGATCGCCTTGTCGTACTGCGGGAACATCCCCGCGATGAAGATGCGGAAATAGGTGGTGCAGGTATAGTAATCCCGCATGTGCAGCAGGGAGGAGATGGTTTTCAGCCGTTCGGTGACGTCCACGAAGGACACTTCGAACCCCTCCTCCGAATAGCGGAGGATCTTTTCCTCATATTCCGAACGCACGCCCGAGTGCAGCACATAGATGCGATAGTCGTATTCCCGCGACGAATTTTCCCTGATCGATTCCAGCGTGACCGCGAGAAAGGGCAGATAGTTGTCGTCCGTCGCGAAAAAGACGGGCACGACCCCGGCGCTCCCCTTGGGCGCCGCGAGCTTCCTGCCGGCGGCGGATTTTCCCGCCTTCGTCCTGAGCGGCGTGCGGATGCGGACGTCCGCTTCGTTCCAGCCCCTCCTCCTGGGCTGCGCGACCTGTTCTCCCGCAAGATCCGCGGCGGTGAGAATGGCTTCGTTCATAATAACGTTCTCCTTTTTGCGCCCGCAAAGGACCGGATTTTGTCCGTGCCGACCGGGACGCGTTTTGTTTTCTGTTTCTATTTTATCCCCTTTCGCGGAAAATTTCAACCTATTGTGCGCCCCGCCGCCTCTACTTGCCGAAAGGCGGGGTCTACCGCGGCTTTCCGGCATTCTATCCGCCCTTTTTGCCGCCGCGCACTCTCCGTTCCCCCTCTTTCCCGATTCCTGCCGCGCGAAAAGGAGCATTCCGGCGGGGACGGATATTTCCGCGCGACGCCGCCGTTTTTGCGAAAAAACGGCTCCGGTAGAGAAATTTTCCCGACTCTACCGTGAGTAGAGTGCGAATTTTCCGCTTTTCCACTCCCGGTATACCTATCATAGCAATTTCTTTTGCGTTTGTCAATGATTCCGTGACGGTTTTTTGGAATTGTCATAAAATATTATTACACGGACTTTGCGTACAGACAACCGATCTTCCCTCTGCGTTCACAGTTCCACAACGCTGGTGGCGACGTTTTTGCGGAAGGCGCCGTCGTGCTCGACGAACAGGAGGGAGGGGCGGAAATCTAAAAGAAGATTCTCGATCTGCACGCGGGAGAGGACGTCCACGAAATTGAGGGGTTCGTCCCAGACGTACAGATGCGCCCGTTCGGAGAGACTGCGCGCCAGCGCCGCCTTTTTCTTCTGCCCTTCGCTCATTTCGGAGAGATCGGCAAAGAAGTCCCCGCCCGAAAATCCCAGCCGGGCGAGCACGGCGAAAAACAGCGCCCTGTCCGCGCCGCTGTCGTCGGCGTAATCCGCAAGGCTGCCCGAAAGGGAGGAGACGTCCTGCCCGACATAGGAGATTTTCAGCTGCGGCGGCCTTTCCAGAAATCCCGAATACCCTTCCTTTCCCAATATCGAGAGCAGAACGGAGGACTTTCCGCTGCCGTTGACGCCGTTCAGCGCAACCCTGTCCCCCGCAAAGACGGAAAAGGTGAGGGGCGGAGAGACGGGCACGCCGCCGCGGAGGGCGACGAAATCCCTCACTTCCAGCAATTTGTCCCGATAAAAGGGAAGGGGGAATATTTTCAGATCGCCGCTCTCTTCAACGTTTTTCAGCAGGGCGGACTTCTCCTCCGCCGCCTTTTGGCGGCGGTTTTCGATGACCTTGGACGTCTTCATCATCTTCGCCGCCTTGTGCCCGACATATCCGCGGTCGACTTTCAGCCCGGAATTGCGGGCGCCGAATTTCCCCGCCTCCGCCCTGGACGACCAATCGGCGGTGCGCCGCGCCGATTCTTTCAGCCGCCCGATCTCGGCGCGCAGCTTTTCGTTTTTCTCCCGTTCGGACTTCTCCTGCCTGTCGGCGTTTTCCCGCCAGACGGAATAGTTTCCCGCCGTCACCGACGCGCCCGTGCGGCTGAGGGAAAGCACGTGATCCGCGCAGGCGTCGAGAAATTCCCGATCGTGCGAGACGAGCAGATACCCCCGCTTGCGGGAGAGATAGGCGGCGATCGCCCCCTTTGCCTCCCCGTCCAGATGGTTGGTCGGCTCGTCCGCGAGCAGATACCCCCCTTCGCGCAGAAACATCGCCGCGAGCAGCGCGCGCGTCTTTTCCCCGCCCGAAAGGGAGGAAAACTCCCGCTCGCAGAGGGCTTCCGGCAGGCCGATGAGGGCGAGTTCACGGCGGATGCGCCACTCCTCCGCCCCGCTGACCGCCGCCATGCCTTCGAGCAATATCCCCTCCGGCATGGGCGGGGGAAAGAGTTCCGCGCCCGCAGGGCGGACGATCTCCCCCGTGTACTCCCCGGAAAACTCGCCCGCGAGCAGGCGCAAAAGGGTGGTTTTCCCCCGCCCGTTGCGCCCGATCAGCGCCGTTTTCCACTCCGTGTCGATCGTAAACGACAAATTTTCAAAGACGTTTTCCCCGCTGCCGGGATAGGCGAACGTCACCCCTTGCATTCGGATCATCATAAAAATCACCTCCTTGTCTCCCTTCTCCTTCGGAAAAAGGGCGCAAAAAAACGGGAAGGCAGAACGCCCTCCCGCAAAAAACAATATTCCGTCCCGTCGGACGGATCGCGGACACAAACGGGTATTTCCTCTGCCGGACGCGGCGCAAAGCACAGCGGCGCACTCCTTTTAAGCGCAGCCGCGGACTTCGTTCCGCCTGTTCCCTTGTCAGCAGAGAGAAATATACACTCCTTTTTCCTCCGTCTCCGGACCGCCGTCCGACGATTTCCCTTCGATTATACAGGATTTTCCCCGCCCTGTCAAGGGAATTTCCGCCCTTTTTACGAATTTCTCTTTTCGTACACCTTGTCCAGCCATTCCCGGAGGCGGGCGCATTCCCCTTCGTCCAGATCGGCGATGCGCTTCCCCAGCCGGCTTTCCACCGCCTCTTCCAGCATCTCCTCCGTATAGCCGATCTTCTCCCAATCTTCGGGCTGCAAACCGCAGTTCCGGCATTTTCCGCCGCCTTTTGCGGGCTTTCGCGGATATTCGAACACCGTCCTCCCCCGCCCGTCGGCGACGACCAGCCGATTAATCCGCCGCGCCCCGTCATAGCCGATCTCGGCGACGTCGTAACGGGCAAACGGGTCCTTCGGCTTATACCTGCCCCCGTCCTTCACCGTGGGAACGGACAAAAAGACAAAGGGCGCGGTGTACAGTTCCCGCCCGATCCCCCATTTGAATCCCGCCCGCTTGAAGGCGTCGGACGCCTCTCCCTTCTTCTCGTTGCCGGCGTCCTCCCGACTCTCGATGCCGCAGTCCCACTTCCAGACAAACGGCTCGCCGGGCGCGGGGCGGATGCCGATGCCGCAATAGAGATTGCCGTGGATTTCGCGGTAGTCGTCCGCCCAATTCTCCGCGCCCACCGTCTCGTCCAGAATGTCCATGTCCACCCGCGAAGTCTTGTAGATGAGCGCCGACACCCCCTTTTCGGTCGCCTGTTTTACGCGCACCTCTATCTCCTCCGCTTTCAGAAGCCGAAATTTCTTCTCCATACCTTCGAGTATGCGCCTTTTCTCCCGGATTGATTCCGGGCTTCGATTTGCTTTATCGAAAAAATACCGTCGCCGCTACCCTGCCCCCGCCATTTTCCAACCTTCTTATCCCCTCTGGCGCTGCGCACCACCTCCCCTTTCCAAAAGGGGAGGCGGAGTTAGTGGCGCAACACCTCCCCTACCATAAAGGACGGCAGGGAGGAGGCGCGCCGCCGCACCCACCACACCATGGCTCCCTTGTGCAAAGGGAGCTGTCAGCCAACGGCAGACTGAGGGATTGTCTGTTTTGTTTCCGCTATTCCGCCGCGGCGGGATCGTAAACGGTCACATGCAAAGTAACAAATCGATATTCCCAATCCGGATTTTGCGTTTCCCAGCTAAAAACATATTCTCCTATGTCGTCCACCCACCATACGCTGCCCTCCACTTCTCCGTCCGGGCTTATATATGTAGAAGACGCACTGCTGAAATAATGATCCGAAGGTGAATATTGAACCCATCTATACGGTACCAGCAAATTATCATCTATTCCCGATCGATGATATACACTATATGCAAAAAGTACATATCTGCGTTTAATTCCGTCATGGGGAATAGAAACATAAACATCATCCGTCCCCATCAGAAATTCTTCGCAATCAGATCCAGACAATACCCTATCAGAGTCTATTGGTTCGTCTCCTTCCTGGCACGCAATCCTTATAGACACATATTGTTTTCGATCACATCTGACCAAACAATAAATCACGATTGCCAGAATCAAAACTATGCCGATCACAATCCGAATCATTTTTTTTGTCTTTCTCGTCATCTCATACCTCCCCCGCAACCGCGG